>CAYOLM010000256.1:0-2691 GCA_964404785.1 uncultured Mizugakiibacter sp. | reverse complement strand
GTGGGTGGCCGCTACGTTCAGGGTACGAAAGCATGTCTGATTCTAGTGAGAACCACCGTCTGCAGAATCAGCTGAATACCGGATAGAGGTGAGCCTTTGGGCAATAGCCGTTTAGGGTGATGGACTCCAGGCAGACTGGGGACGGTTCTCACTGGGAACAGGGGATTGGGAAGTCATGACGGGGGAGGCGAATAGGTCGGCTCGCCTTGGTTGCCAAGCACTTATCTTTATAGCTGGGAAATTCGCATGTTGCGCACTACACTTTCTGCCGGTATGGCCGGCTTGCTTCTGTTATTTGCTTCGGTTTCTCAGGGGGCAATGTCGACCCGTGGCGCTGCGCTTCATACCCGCCCCGAGCCGGTTGCTAAGCCGGTAATTTCTACTAGTTTGCGCCAGCGCATTCATGGCTGTATAGCTTGTCACGGCAGATACGGTCAGGGTGGCGGTAGTGGGGGTTATGCACCGCGTATCGGTGGCAAGCCGGCAGGATATCTTTATCATCAGCTACTGAATTTTCGTGATGGTCGGCGGACCTATCCGCTGATGACGTGGATGGTGAAGTATTTGCCTGCTGCCTATATGCAGGAGATTGCTGAGTACTTTTCTCGGCAGAGCCCCCCTTTTATCGCCCCACCGGTCCCAATGGTATCGAAGGCAAGCTTGGCTGCGGGTCACCAGCTGGCAACCTTGGGGGACCCTGCCCAGAAAGTTCCGGCCTGTATGGCCTGCCATGGTAAGCAACTGATGGGTGTTGAACCTAATGTTCCTGGTCTGGTAGGGCTGAGCAATGATTACATCAGTGCCCAGCTGGGGGCCTTCAGACAAGGAATTCGTACCACGGTAGAGCCCAATTGCATGGGTAAAATCACCCACAGACTTACGGGGGTTCAGATTGCTGCGGTATCCGCCTGGATAGCATCACAACCGGTCCCCGTAGGTGCTCGCCCGGCACCTGCTGGCAGTGTCAAGTTCCCCCTGCGATGCGGCAGCATCGAGAAATAAAGGAGATAGAGCGATGCACCGCAAGGTTTTTGCAGGTTTACTGGTTTTGTCCGCACTGGGACTGATTTTTATAGTTTGGGCGGTATGGGTAAGTGGGGTATTCCATTCTCCGACGCAGAAAATCGCCACGCTGACGCAGACCCAGGTGTCGGTAAAACCGGGTAGCCGGCCGATCGACCCAGTCATTGCCCGAGGCAGGTATCTAGCCCGGGCAGGGGATTGCGTCGCCTGTCATACCACCCCGGGTGGGCCAACCTATGCTGGTGGTCTGGCGATGGATACACCTTTTGGAACCATTTACAGTCCTAATATCACTCCTGACCGGAAACACGGCATTGGCGGCTGGACTGAGGAGGATTTCTGGCGTGCCATGCACGATGGGATCGCTCCGGGCAACAAACTTCTATACCCGGTATTTCCCTTTGTAAGTTTTAGTCGGGTTTCGCGTTCGGATGTGGATGCGATCTTCGCCTATCTACAGTCATTACCTCCTGTCGCCCAGCCGAATCGGCCTAATAAGATGGCTTTTCCGTTCAACCAGCGGGCCATGCTGGTGTTCTGGCGAGCCTTGTTCTTCCGCCCAGGTGAATTTGAACCCATTCCTGGCAAATCAGCAGAATGGAATCGTGGCGCATATCTGGTCAAGGGTCTGGGACACTGTAGCATGTGTCATACCAGCTTCAACGCGCTTGGGGCTGCTGTCCAGGATGCAGATTTTGCCGGTGGTTTGATACCGATCCAGAACTGGTACGCACCAGCACTCAATGCGAGTAAGCAACAGGGATTGGGCAATTGGAGCGAAGATGATATTGTGCAGTTTCTGCAGACCGGGACATCTCCTCGCGGAGCCGTCTATGGGCCGATGGCAGATGTAGTCTTCCACAGCCTGCAATATCTGGATAAGGCAGACCTACGATCTATTGCCATCTTTTTACGCGCCCAACCTGTTTTAGCTTCACCCACCGACCAGCCCAAGTTTGATGTTACGGAAGCCTATGCGTCGGGATTATTCGAAAAAGGTCGGCAGATCTATAACCATGATTGTGCCGGGTGTCATCAGAAGGGAGGCGAAGGTGTCGGCAGTACGTATCCTCCCTTGGCGGGTAACCCCTCTATCGTGGCACAACCCGGTATCAATGCGATTCGCATGGTTTTACTTGGTGGCTTTCAACCCGGTACGGCTGCCAATCCGCGGCCTTATTCGATGCCGTCGTTTTCGCAGACATTGAACGATGAAGATGTGGCCGCAGTGGTGACCTACATCCGTCAGGCCTGGGGAAACAAAGCACCAGCGGTGTCGCCCGTGGACGTTACTCCACTGCGACCGGTACCGACGCAATAACCGTAAGACCCCGGGAAGGGCTTGCGTGAATTGGCTTTAATCAGTACCATTCAAGTACTGATTAGGTACTGCAATGTTACGCATCAGCCGACTTACAGATTACGCCACGGTGGTATTGCGCTGCCTGGCCGGGCACGGCCGGAGCGTGGTGCCGGTTTCAGAAATCGCCCAGGGTGTGCGGTTGGAACCACCCACGGTGAGCAAGGTTTTGAAAAATCTTGCTCAGGCAGGTCTGGTGGAATCATTTCGTGGCGCCAGCGGTGGTTATCGTCTGGCTCGTGCCGCCGAGCGAATCAGTGTGGCGATGATTATCGAGGCGATGGAAGGCCCGCTAGGGATGACCGATT
>CAYOLM010000255.1:0-2698 GCA_964404785.1 uncultured Mizugakiibacter sp. | reverse complement strand
GCGAGCATCAGAATGGCCTCACACACACCCATATCGTCGGCAAGTGAGGGCAGATTGGCTGCCGGACCTTGATCGCTATTGGTCCGATTCAAGGCTTGCAGCTCATCAAGCTCCTGGCCCGTCTCCCAGGCAATCCCCTTGGTGCCATTACCCAATTTGCGCAGTAACGGACCGATAGCCGTGTACTGCTCGTAGACATGCGCAAAGTCGCGCTCAACCAGGGTGATCTTCGGCATGGTCTTACCCGGCACCGGTTCACACTCTCCGCGCCGCCAGTCCTTGACGCCGATAGCCTGTCCAAGTTCGGCTGGCGTATCGTGCAACAACGGCGTGGCCACCACGTCCATGCGTTTGCCGAGGTGCTTGGCGGCTAATGGCGAAAACGCTTTGGCGATGGAAGCAAAGATCTGCCAATCACTGCGACTCTCCCATCCCGGATCGACCGCCCGAGTCAAGGGATGGATGAAAGGATGCATATCCGTGGTGTTGAGGTCGTACTTCTCATACCACGTGGCGGTGGGCAGAACGATGTCGGCATTGGCACCGGTACTGTTGAGCCGAAAATTAATGTCCACCATCAGGTCAAGCTTGCCGGTGGGTGCCTCTTCACGCCACCGAACCTCCTGGCATGACTTGCCATCCTCGCCACGACCCAATACGGCATTCTGGGCCCCCAGCAAATGCTTGAGGAAGTACTCGTGACCCTTGGCGCTGGTGCCGATCAAATTGGCCCGCCAGACGAACAGGTTACGTGGCCAATTCTCGGGTGCATCGATATCTTCCACGGCCATGTGTAAGCGGCCTTCACGTAGTTCCCCGGCGACATATCCCCCTACTGAGGCAGAATCGTTACAACCCGCTGCGTGAGCTTGCTCATAGAGGTCTAACGGGTTGCGGTCGAAATGGGGCGCCGAGGGTAACCAGCCCATACGCTCAGCCACAACCTGGTAATCGGCCATGTTGTAACCCCGATAGGCCGCGCGGGCCGTGGGCGAAAGCAGGCTGTCAGCATCCAACTTCTCATATCGCCACTGGTCGGTATGCATATAAAAGAAGCTGGTGCCGGCCATCTGCCGGGGTGGGCGACACCAATCCAGGGCGAACGCTATGGGTTGCCATCCCGCCTGCGGCCGTAACTTTTCCTGACCTACATAGTGAGCCCAACCCCCGCCCGATTGCCCCACGCAACCGCACAAGTGAACGAGGTTCATGATCGATCGATAGTTCATATCATTGTGGTACCAGTGATTGGTACCCGCGCCCACGATGATCATGGAACGACCTTGAGTCTTGGCCGCATTGGTCGCAAATTCCCGTGCTGTGCGGATGACATCGGCGCGTTTAACGCTGGTGATGGATTCCTGCCAGGCGGGCGTATACGCATGATCTACATCGTCATAGCTGCGCGCGGTCTGCTCATCCTCAAGGCCGCGTTCCACCCCATAGTGGGCAACCAGCAAATCGAACGCCGTCGTCACTAAGGTCTCACTGCCGTCAGCAAAGCGAACCCGGCAAGCAGCCACTCGGCGCTCGATGGTTTGCCCCTCACCACTGGCGAAGAAAGGAAAGGCAACGGTAATCACCTCCGTCTTGCCTTTAGGTGCCGATAGCGCCAGGCGTACTTCACGTCCGGCTCCGGTCTCCGGCTTCAGATTCCAGTGTCCTTGCTGTTCCTGCCAGCGGTAGCCGATCGAGCCTGCCGGACTGACCATCTCAGCGGAGATCTCATCCCAGGCTACGGTCTTCCACTCAGGGTTCTCCTTCTCCCCCAGGGATCCCGGGAGGTCAGAGGTACGCAAAAAACGGTCTTCCGCGTAAGCTCCACCCTCTATCTGGCGCAGGGTGACCAGCATCGGTAAATCGGTGAAGCGCCGCACATAGTCAATAAAATAGGACTCCTGCCGATCAATGAAGAACTCCTTCAAGATCACATGGCCCATGGCGAGGAACAACGCAGCATCGGTACCGACCCGGGCCGGCATCCACAGATCGGCGAATTTTACGTACTCCGAATAATCAGGAGAGACGGCCACCACCTTGGTTCCGTTATAGCGTGCCTCTGAGTAGAAGTGCGCATCAGGGGTACGAGTCATCGGGATATTGGTGCCGGCGACGATGATGTAGCTTGAGTTCCACCAATCCGCCGACTCCGGTACGTCGGTTTGCTCACCCCACGTTTGCGGTGAGGATGGCGGCAAGTCGCAATACCAGTCATAGAAGCTCAGAGTCGTTGCACCGATCAGCGACAGATACCGCGTGCCAGCGGCAAAACTCACCATGGACATGGCTGGAATGGGGCTGAAGCCCACCACTCGATCGGGTCCATAGGTTTTAATAGTGTGAATATTGGCGGCAGCAATAATCTCGGTAATCTCTTGCCAATTGGTTCGCACGAATCCGCCCAAGCCACGCACAGCGGTGTAGCGGCGGCGCTTTTCAGGATCGGCCTGGATTGCCGCCCAGGCTTCGACAGGATCCTTACCCCCCTCCCGTTCTTCACGATAGAGCTTGATGAGGCGGCCTCGTATCAAGGGGTACTTGATCCGATGGGGGCTATAGAGGTACCAGCTGAAACTTGCCCCCCGCTGGCACCCGCGGGGCTCGTGATTGGGCATGTCGGGGCGAGTACGCGGGTAGTCGGTCGCCTGCATTTCGAAGGCGACCAGCCCTTCCTTGACATGAATGTTCCAACTGCAGC
>CAYOLM010000254.1:0-2725 GCA_964404785.1 uncultured Mizugakiibacter sp. | reverse complement strand
TATTTCTGCATCAACGCGAGGCCCATGGTGATTTTCTGGCCTTGCTGAAAACGGTACGTGACCACGTTCCAGCCTGTGTAGTGCACTGTTTTACTGACACCCGCAAGGCCTTGTTCGACTACCTCGACCTGGACTGTCACATCGGCATTACTGGCTGGTTGTGCGATGAGCGACGGGGCACCCATTTGCGCGAACTGGTGGCTGAGATTCCAGCAAATCGCCTGATGATCGAAACCGACTCACCTTATCTGCTGCCGCGCAACGTGCGGCCCATGCCACCCCAGCGGCGCAATGAGCCGATGTACCTGGCCCACATCTGCCGGGAACTGGCCGACGATCGCCACGAGCCGGTCGCCACCACGGCGGCCACCACTACCGCTACCGCACGGACTTTTTTCCAACTGGACTGAGCCTTGGTAACCCCGTTATTCAGTCCGCTTATGATGGATATGATGGCAATCCGTGTATTGGATCCATACCACCGCTGTACACGGCTCTCTTGGCTGACTCAACCCGTATGATAGGTTGCCTCGCGCCCGCGAAAGTTCTGGAAATGGGTACATGCCGCAAAAACTCTCGAAAGTAAAGATCCTGATCGTTGCCAGCCTCATCGCCATCCTGGGCACGGTTCTAGTGCTGTGGTGGAGGCCCGGTCACCCGCCTGCCGCAGGCAAGACGCTCACTTTGTATGGCAACATCGATCTGCGTGAAATCCAGTTGGCCTTCGATGAGCCGGCCCGGATCACCAGTATGTTGGTTCAAGCCGGAGACTCGGTACACAAGGGGCAGATCGTGGCGCACCTCGATACCCGTCGCTATACGGCCAGACTGGCCCGCGCCCAGGCTACCCTGGCGGCTAGCCAAGCCGTACTCGAACGTCTGCTGGCCGGTACCCGTCCACAGCAAATCACCCGTTTACGGGCTCTGGTCAGCACTGCGGCCGCCCACTTAGCCTTGCGCCGCTCGACCTATCTGCGTATCGACAAGCTGGTACGCCAACACGCCGCTTCGATACAAAGCCGTGACCAAGCCCGTAGCGCGCTGCAAGCGGCACGTGCTCAACTCCGTGCCAACCGCGCCGGTCTGGAGCTGGCTGTGGCCGGCCCCCGCCGCGAAGACATCAGTGCCGCCCGGGCCCGGGTAGCCGTGACCCAGGCCGATCTGGATCTGGCCGTGCAGGCGCTGCACGATACCGCACTCAAGGCGCCAGCTAAGGGGGTGATTCGTAACCGAATCCTGGAGCCTGGTGACATGGCCTCGCCCAGCCAGCCGGTCTATAGCCTGGCACTAACGGATCCATTGTGGGTCCGTGCCTATGTCGATGAAGCCGACCTGGGCCGGATCCGTCCTGGCCTGTCGGCCACGATCCGCAGTGACAGTTACCCCGACCAGCCCTTCTACGGCTGGATCGGCTATATCTCACCTAGCGCTGAATTTACCCCAAAGTCGGTGCAGACCCGCCAAGTCCGCACCGAACTCGTCTATCAAGTTCGGATCTATGTCTGCAATCCCCAAGACCGTCTACGCCTGGGTATGCCGGTCAGTGTAAGCGTAGCACTCGACTCGCCAGCCCGGATCAAAGGGCCGCAACCATGCCAACGGCCGGCACATCCATGAATACCGGGGACGGCCCTGCACTGACGGTAACCGGAGTACGCAAGGCGTTTCTTCGTGGCCACCATCGGGTTCAAGCCTTGGCGGGGATCGATGTGCAGGTGCAGCGCGGGCAGGTTAGCGGTCTGATCGGCCCGGATGGCGCTGGTAAAACCACGCTCATGCGGCTGCTCGCCGGCCTGCTGCGAGCCGACGCTGGAGAACTGCGGGTGCTCGGTATCGATGTACAAGCCGATCCACTCGGGGTACAGCGCACTATCGGCTACATGCCGCAGCACTTTGGCCTGTACGAAGATCTCAGCATAATTGAGAATCTCGATCTCTATGCCGACCTGCAGGGCCTGCCCAGAGCCGCACGGCAAGAACGCTACCCATGGTTGCTACAGATGACCGGCCTGAGTGCTTTTACTACCCGTCTGGCTGGGCAGCTCTCAGGGGGGATGAAGCAAAAGCTGGGCCTGGCCTGCACCCTGGTACGTCCACCGCAACTGCTGCTATTGGATGAACCGACGGTGGGCGTCGATCCAGTCTCACGCCGCGAGCTATGGAAAATCATCGATCAGTTGGTCGAGAACGAAAGCCTGACCGTGTTGCTCTCTACTACTTATCTGGATGAAGCCGAGCACTGCGCCGAAGTGCTTTTACTACATGCTGGCCAAGTGCTTGGACACGGTCCTCCAGACGGGTTTTGGCAACACTTACGAGGACGTTGTTGGTTGGTAGGTAGGGGTGACCGGGAGATCCCCCGCCACCTGCAGGCCGCACTTGCGGCGCTACCGGAAGTTCTGGACGCCGTCATCGCCCGCGACGGTATTCGGGTACTTCTGCGAGCCGGGATCACCCAGCCTGCTGCCTTCGACCACGACTGGCAACCGGTTGAACCATGCTTTGAGGATGCCTTCATCGAGCGGCTGTCGAGCCGTCGGCAGCCGCCGTCAGGCGTCCGTAGCAACCCAGCTCCCATGCCCCGGACGGATCATTCGGAACCGGTCATCTCGGCACATCGACTGAGCCGTCGTTTCGGTGATTTCTATGCGGTACGCGAGGTCAGCTTCGAGGTTCGCCGGGGAGAGATTTTCGGCCTACTGGGTGCCAATGGGGCCGGTAAGTC
>CAYOLM010000253.1:0-2736 GCA_964404785.1 uncultured Mizugakiibacter sp. | reverse complement strand
CTATTTTGAAGATTTCGGCAATAGCCTCAATTTCTCGGCAATCAGCCTGATCGGTTCCAATGCCTATCTGCGTGGTTCAGGTCGGTGGTGGAACGCCACTATCGGCGCCGACACCTACCAACTTACCGATCCAACCCTGTCACCCAACAGCAAACCCTATACCCGTCTACCACGCGCTACTTTCTCAGCCACCCTGCCTATCGGGCAGACCATGCAGATCGGGCTTAACAGCGAGGCCGTAGCCTTTCGCAAGAGCAACGCGCTGAACGGTCGCCGGGTTGATTTGCAACCTTATTTCGCCATGCCCATGCAGGGTGCTGCCTGGTTTCTGCGCCCCCAGATTGGCTACCGATTCACCCGTTATTGGCTTGACCGTTCCAGCAACGCCCATCCCGACCGGGCCTTGCCCATCGTACAACTTGACTCCGGCCTGGTATTTAATCGCCAGATCAAGCTGTTCGGACATTCGTATACGCAAACCCTGGAACCCAGAGCCTATTACTTATACGTTCCCTATCGCCAGCAGAACAATCTACCGATTTTCGACACCCAACCGCTAACCTTCGATTACTGGACCCTATTCAGCAGTAATCTGTACAGCGGGGCCGACCGGCAGATCAATGCCAACAACCTGACCTTCACGCTAACCAGTCGGCTGATTGATACAGGGGGGGTGGCCCGCCTGTCGGCCAGTATTGGCCAGATTCGTTACTTCACCGCACAACGGGTACAACTGCCGGGACGGACAATCGTAAATCGAGCCGGATCGAATTATGTGGGCATTCTCAATCTGACCCTATCGCCAAACTGGCGTCTCACTCTCGCCCAGCAATACGATCCCTTCGCCCATCGCACTACGGTTTCCAGTGTCAATCTGCAAGCGCGTATCGGCAACAACGGAGTGCTCAACATGGCCTACCGCTACCGTCGCCGCTTACTGGACCAATACGATATTTCCACCTATTGGCCAGTACGTCCAGGCTGGGGGCTGGTAGGTCGCTGGAATTATTCCGTCCGTAACCAGAAAACCCTGGAAGCCTTCGCTGGACTGCAGTGGGACAACTGCTGCATGGCGATTCGTGCGGTCATGCGCCACTATGTACGTGATTTTCAGGGTCACACCACCAATGCCATCATGCTTGAAGTTGAGTTCAAGGGTATCGGCTCGGTGGGCCAAAAAAGCGGCACGTTCCTGGAGCGTGCTATTCTTGGCTATCCTTGATAGCCGCCGTATTCCGTCTCGCCGCAGGATCCCCATGAAGCGAATTACCGCCCTTATTGTGCTGGCGCTCTCCTTGTGTCTGCCGTATGTCAGTCATGCTCAGCTGTTGCAACCCACTCAACCACTGGATCGCATTGCTGCGGTCGTCAATGATGGGGTGATTCTACAAAGCAAACTTGACCAGACCTTGGCCCAGGTTCTGCACCAGTATGTCGCCCATCCCCAACAGCTCCCGCCCAAGTCCATTTTGGAGCGTCAGGTTCTCGACCGCCTGATCCTGATGAAGCTGCAGGTGCAACGTGCCCATAAAAATGGCATCCGCGTTTCCGATCAGGAACTGAATGTGGCGTTGCGCAATGTTGCCGCACGAAACCGCATGACTCTGGATCAATTGCGGCAGGCTATCGCCCGACAAGGGGGCAGTTTCACTGCCTTCCAGCATGAAGTAAACAACCAGATCCTGGTTCAGAAGCTACGTGACAGCATATTAAAAGGTTCGGTTCAAGTCAGCCAGACCGAGGTCAACAATCTGCTTGCCAGCCCACTATCTAAAGCCGGTGAGGTCAAACTTGGGCAAATTCTAATCGCCATTCCGGAAGGTGCCAGTCCTAGCCAGGTCAGCGCTGCCAAGAGCAAAGCGGAGAAAGTGGAACAGGCCCTGGTCGGTGGCATGGATTTCAATGCGGCAGCCGTACAGTATTCCCAGGCTCAAAACGCGCTGGAAGGCGGTAGCGTCAACTGGCGCCGGATCGATGAACTGCCGACCGCCCTGTCGGGCATCGTGTTGAAAATGCAACCTGGGCAGATCACCCCGCCGTTGCGCTCACCTGAAGGGTTTTACATTCTCAAGATAGAAAGCAAGCGCCCGACTCCAAAAACCATCGTCAATGAGTATCACGCCCGGAATATTCTCATCCGCACCACATTGCTGGTCAACAACACTCAGGCTAAAGCCAAGCTTGCCAAGCTGCGCCTGCAGATTATTACTGGCAAGCTGACGTTCACCCAGGCGGCGAAAACTGACTCCAATGACGAGACGACGGCCAACCTGGGAGGTGACATGGGTTGGTTCGCTGCCGGGAAATGGGGCTCAGTGATCGCCAAGGAATTACCCAAGCTCAAGGATGACAAGATTTCGCCACCTTTGCGAGTTCCCAACGGCTGGCTGATCGTACAACGCTTAGGTAGCCGTCAGGCCAACATCACCACTAAAGTCCGGCGTGAGCAGGCACATCGCGCCATTGCTACTCGTAAGGCTGAGGAATCCTACCGAAACTTCCTACGTGATCTGCGGGCCCAAGCCTATATTCGCATCCTCGATCTGTCGCTCAAGGCTTCCGTAAAGGCCCCCGTAAAGGCTTCCTGAAGTGTCCACCAGCCGGATACCAAGGCTGCTGCTGACGCCTGGTGAACCGGCTGGGGTGGGTCCGGAACTGGCCTGTCGTCTGGCTATGCGGAAGCACGCGGCCGATATCGTGGCCATTGCCGACCCCGGGCTACTTTCGAGAACCGCC
>CAYOLM010000252.1:0-2739 GCA_964404785.1 uncultured Mizugakiibacter sp. | reverse complement strand
AAAGGACCAGTACAGGGGCGATGAGCAGTATGCCCAAATAGTCGCCTAGCATGATATTGGCGAGGGCAATGGGTCGATTGGAGATAATGATGCGCGAGATCGGCCCCAGCACGGGTGTATTGGCCAAAGTTACCGCTGTCGTAGCCATCAGGGCGGTGAGCAGAAGTTGGCCCAGGTGCTCGGGAGGCCAAAGTTGCAGAGTGGATTTATTACGGCGCATCACGGCGATAACGCCAGCAACGATCAACGGTGGCGGCAGCGTTGCCCACAATACGATAGAAATATCGGGGAGTGGCCTTATCCATAGGTGCATAAGCAATGCAGCAACCCATTCCGCACCAATAAGCCCGGGCCATAGTTTGCGTGGAGCCAGCAGGAAGGCGCCAAAGCGCAATCCTGCAGGCAGGAACCAGTAGGCCTGTGAAATTGAATACAGCCCCATCCAGAGCAATCCGTAGGTAAGGCTCAGGGCTGGGGCGCGTAGGTGGGTGATCAGTCGGTCACGCATTGTGGAGGATGGTACAGTCCCAGGTGGCATAGCGGGACGTTACAATATTTTTTGTACAATTTCGTGAATATGGCGAGTTGCGGAGTGAATGATGGCTCGAATCGTTCTAGTTGAAGATCACGCAATTGTTCGCGAGGGCTTCAAACACCTGATTGAAGCCGAGCCAGGTTTGGAAGTCGTTGCTGAATGCGGCGATGCTGACCAAGCCTTGGATATCGTGGTAGAGCAACATCCTGATTTGGTGGTGCTTGACCTGTCATTGCCCAATGGAGGGGGGCTGCCGTTACTAGAGCACCTGCTGAATATCCAGCCACAGCAATATATCGTGATCCTGAGCATGCATGATGCGGATGCTTATGTTGGTGAAGCGATGCGCCGTGGGGCTCGCGGTTATGTGTCAAAAAATGCGGCACCGGAGGAATTGATTGAGGGTTTGCGTGCGGTACTTAACGGGCAAAAATTCTTAAGTTCCGATATTGCCCGGCGGCGCCGCTGTAATTGCGATGACATGTCGGATCCGATGACCCGGCTCACCTCACGGGAACGTGAGGTGTTTTTGTTGCTTGCTCAGGGCTTGGTACCCAAACAGATTGCTGCCGAACTGGGCATTGGTCAGAAGACCATCTACATTCATCGTGCCAACGTACTTGGCAAACTGAGTGCAGGTTCGGAATTCGACCTGTTTCGTTTGGCCAGGGAGCGCGGGCTGATAGCCGATTGAGTAGGTGCTCAGTCGGATTGAGCCTGCTCCAACATCTGCCGGGCATGGGCGCGAGTTGCTTGGGTAATGCGCAGCCCACCCAGCATCCGTGCGAGCTCTTCGGTACGTCCTGTGGTATCGAGTGGCAAGACCGTGGTTGATGTCTGGATCCCATCACTGTGTTTGTGCACGCTCAGATGAGCGTGACCCTGGGCTGCTACCTGGGGCAGATGGGTGACACATAATACTTGGCGGGTGGTACCAAGCTGTCGCAGTTTGTGCCCCACAACTTCAGCTATCGCCCCACCGATACCACTATCGATTTCGTCGAATACCATGCAGGCTACTGGGTCGAGTCCGAGCAAGGCTATTTCCATGGCCAGGCTGATACGAGCCAGTTCACCTCCGGAAGCTACCTTGCGTAAGGGACGTAGAGCTTGCCCGGGGTTGACACTAACCTCGAATTCGACCCGTTCCCGGCCGTGTGGATTGGGTTCCTCGGTAGCGCTTGGATCAAAGCGCACCGCAAACTGACCCCCTGTCATGCCCAGTTCGGCCATGGTTGCCGTGATGGTCTGGCCAAGCTGGTGTGCAGCTTGCTTGCGGGATTCTCCCAGGGATTTGGCGGCGAAATCATATTGGTGTTCCAGTTGGGTGCATTCCTGTTCTATTTCGGTCAGCCGTGAGCCCGCATCCTGCAGCGTCTCATATTCGCTACGCAGAGACGCAAGTTGCGCGCCCAATTCGGAAGGATGTAAGCGATAGCGGCGTGACAAAGTGTGTAGATGGCTCAGATGGTTATCTGCTTCGGCCAGTGTTTCGGGATCCAGATCCTGGGTCTCGGCATATTGGCGCAAGCTGGCGAGCACTTCATCGAGCTGAATGCCTGCAGTGGTAGCCAGCTCGGCAACGGGTAGAAGGCGAGGGTCGAGCTGGCCCAGCTGGCCCAGCTCGTGGGCAGCCCGAGTTAGTACCTGGTAGGGGCCGGCTTCAGCGTCGAATTGCATCCGTAATCGGTTCACACCTTCAAGTAGTTGATCCATATTGGTCAACTGCTTGTGGCGGGCATCAAGTTCAGCATAGGCCTCCGCGGGGAGGGCCCAGCGTTGCAGTTCGCCCATCTCAAACTCGAGTAACTCCAGGCGTTCGTGGCGGCTCTGACTACCACCGAGCCCACGAATTTCTTTTTTCAATTTCTGCCAACGCTGGCTCAATTGACGAACTTGTTGAAGCTGTTGTGGCTGTTGCATATAGGCATCGAGCAGGGTTTGTTGCAGCTCACGTGAGAGCAGCGCCTGCTGTTCGTGCTGGCCATGGATCTCCAACAAGCAGGTACTGATTTCGGCCAGTTGGGCCAGGGAGGCCGGGCGGCCATTGATCCAGGCTTTCGACCCCCCTTCGGCGGCCAGTACCCGGCGTAGCCTGCAGTGCTCGTCATCATCCAGGGCTTCGGCTACTAGCCAGTGCTGGGCGGCAGGAGCATCTGCAAGGCTGAAGCTGGCCTGGATTTCCGCCCGCTGGGCTCCGGCGC
>CAYOLM010000251.1:0-2753 GCA_964404785.1 uncultured Mizugakiibacter sp. | reverse complement strand
CACACAGACAATCGCCTAGATCCAGACTGGCTATACCGATGGGGTCGAGTTGTTGTAGACAGCGACGTACTGCCTCAACTTCTTCGGGGTCTGGAGCAAGCTCGGTAAGGGCGGCCAGAACGATATCGAGGCCTTCATGGAGATAACCGTCTTCATCCAGCGCATCAATGATAGTTTCAGCAATTTGCCGGTCACGCGACGAAAGCCGTAACATATTGATTTGCCAGAGCAGATGTTCCCACATCCCCTCGGGAGCCGCATCTTGTGATTCCAGACCATCCTCGTCCACTGGGTTGGAACCTGACCCTGAGCCCCGGCTGAAATCCAGATCATCCTCAAACCGTTCTCCGGGGTCATCAAGTGAATCGACTTGCTCAACCGTGGCGGTTTCGAGCGGGTCTTCCTCATCAGCATCTTCCTGATCAAGCTCACTTTCGAGCTCGATCAGGGGGTTGGCTTCTGCAAGTTGCCGCAACTCGATTTCCAAGTCCAAGTGCGACAGTTGCAGCAAGCGGATGGCCTGCTGCAACTGTGGCGTCAGGACGAGCTGTTGATTGAGATGCAGTTGCAGTCCGGGTTTCATAATCCATGCATCAAGGGGTCTGCTTTCATCCTAGCCTGTGCAGGTGGGAACTTGCTAGTCGAGGGCTGAATACGGCGGCTTGTTACAAGTCGTTTACAGGCGGAATTCACTACCCAGATAGACAGAACGTACCTGTTCATCGGCAAGAATCTGCTGCGGTGAACCCTTGGCCAGAACCGAGCCCTCATTGAGGATGTAGGCATGGTCACAGATGCCGAGGGTCTCGCGCACATTGTGGTCGGTGATCAGCACCCCAATACCGCGTTCCTTGAGGTGCCGCACGATACGCTGGATCTCGCCGACCGATATCGGGTCGACCCCGGCAAACGGTTCATCGAGCAGGATATAGCGGGGGCGGGCAGCAAGGGCGCGGGCAATTTCTACACGCCGCCGTTCGCCGCCTGACAGGCTTTGACCCTTTTGTGCGGCCAGGTGGCTGATCTTCAGTTCATCAAGCAGGTCGGCCAGCTCCTGTTGGCGTTGGCGGGCACCGAGTCCTTGGCGCAGCTCCAGCACGGCCAGAATGTTATCAGCCACGTTCAGTCGGCGAAATACCGAGGGTTCCTGTGGCAGATAGCCAATCCCGAGGCGGGCCCGAATGTGCATGGGCTTGCCGGTAATGTCGGTATCATCAAGCAAAATACGTCCGGCATCGGCTTGAATCAGACCCACCACCATGTAGAAGCAGGTGGTCTTACCCGCCCCGTTGGGTCCGAGTAAACCGGCTACCTCACCTTCACGAACCGCAAAAGCAAAATTATTGACGACCTCACGTCCACGATAGCGTTTTTTTAATCCGGAAGCACAGAGCATTTCAGTGGCGGCCAGCGTTGCTATGTACCGTGCTGGCGGGGGCTGGATGAATGCTCACTGGCTTGGCCGGGGCGGCATTCTTGGTATTATTGGCCTGAAAAATCAGGTGAACCCGGCCCTTGCCGTCGCTGTTGCCGGTGATTTCCCCAGTTTGAGTGTTGTAGACCAGTCGATAGCCTTCGAAGCGGCCCTGACCCGGCTGGATCACGACCGCATGGCCCGTTAGCGTGGCAGTGTCGTGGCTGATGTCGTAATCGATCGTCGTAGCGCTGGCCCGCATGGTGCCACCGTTGTCAAGCTTCTGACTCAGGTGGGCAGGTGTGCCATCAAGAACGATACGGATAGTACGTCCATGCTGGTTCATGTAGGCCACCGCTTTGTCGGCAGTTCCGTGCAGGCTGCCCTGCTGGATTTGCACGTTGCCAAACAAATGCGCGATGTGATTGTTCTGCTCGGCCTTGAAACTGTTCGAATTGACGTGCAAGGGCTGGTTGCGGTCGCTTTGCAGGGCCTGGGCTGAGGCCAGTGGCAGCAAGGCCAACAGCAGGGCTAGCAGCAGTTCAGCGCGTGCTATGGGGTGATGTTTGGTAGAGACCGTGGACATGGGCCAGTAGCTCCATAGTGTGGGTGGCAGAGTTGGCGACAAAGCCGATACCGCGAAGTGTAACGCCTGGTTGGCGGATCACCGTCGCCGCCTGGCTTCGCATCAAGTGTTGTTGTGGCCAGGCGATAACGTTGGCGGTATCGATACGGATTTCAGGGCTGCCGTCGGCAGCTGCCTGGTGCATTTTAACCTTACCGTTCAGACGGATTTCAGTGCCCGGGGCATTGACCCAGGCATATTGCGCCGTACCTTTCCAGGCCGGTCCCTGGGATTGGGGCAGAACAAACCGTGGCCGGTCGATAAACAGTGAAGCATCGCTATTACGCCGATCCAGTTGCGGGGCCTTCAGAATCAGGCTGGGACGTCCGTTGACACCGAGCACGGTAAGGGAAAAATCATGCAGTGTGTAGCTGGAGCGTGGAGGGCCGGTAAAGCTCGGTGGGGTGGCACTGGGTCGCAACCACCAGACCAGCAGTTGGCTGACTCCGGCCACAGCGGCCAGGATGAGGATCATGGCAAGCATGCGTCGGGACATCAGCACCAATGGTCCCATTCGAGTTTGGAAAATCCCTGTACTTCCAGTAGCAGATCACAGACTTCACGGGCTGCCCCGTGGCCTCCGTGGCGGCTTGTCTGCCAATGTGCCGCAGCGCTTATCCACGGATGGGCGTTGGCGACGGCGACCGCAAACCCGGCGGCCCGCATGGCCGCAAGGTCGGGAAGATCGTCGCCGATCATGGCGCATTCTTCGAG
>CAYOLM010000250.1:0-2755 GCA_964404785.1 uncultured Mizugakiibacter sp. | reverse complement strand
ACTCCGGTGCGGGGTGGAGCAGTCTGGCAGCTCGTCGGGCTCATAACCCGAAGGTCGTAGGTTCGAATCCTACCCCCGCTACCAGACTTTCTGAACAAGAAAGCCTCCTTGCGAGGCTTTTTTATTAGTCGTTATCGCTGGAAGGCGAAGGCAACGTAGCTATTAGATAGATGGCTTACGGGGCTACATGGACAGGGCGGCAGCGCCCTTTTTTTGTTTGCGCGGAAGGAACATTGGATACGCTAGCACTTAAGCAAAGTATTACTCCCACTCTCAATGACATGAACATTGAGTGTCTGGGAGTTGATTGGTCGCCGCAGGGGCGAGGTGGGGTGTTGCGTGTTTATATTGAAGTCTCTGATCGGGAAGTCGCACTGGAAGATTGCAAACGTGCCAGCCGCGAGATTTCGGCACTTCTGGATGTCGAAGATCCGATATCGAGTACTTATACTCTAGAAGTTTCTTCACCTGGCTTGGATCGGCCACTATTTGAGGTGGCACATTTTAGCCGGTTTATCGGCAATGAGGCCAAGGTAACTCTCAAGTTTCCTGTGCAGGGTCGCCGTCGGCTACGTGGGAATATCATCGAGGTGGATGGTGAACGCATTTGCTTTGATGTTGACGGCAAGCCATTTGAAGTTGAGGCCAACATGATCGAGCATGCCCACCTGATACCTGATTGGGATGCCCTGGGTTACCAACCCGCACCAAAAGGTGGTCGGGGGCAGAATTTGGGTAAAACACCGCGCGCCAAAAGCGCCAAGATTAAGCAGCCGGGTGCCTGAGGCATGCGGAGGAGTGAGGGTGATGAGTAAAGAATTGATGCTGGTTGTTGATGCGGTTGCCAATGAAAAAGGTGTTGACCGTACGGTGATTTTCGAAACGCTCGAGGCTGCGTTGGCCTCGGCAGCGAAAAAGCGTTACCACGATCAGGACGTAACGATTCGGGTAAGCGTCGATCGCAGCAGCGGTGAGTATGAAACCTATCGCTGCTGGGAGGTTGTTGCCGATGATGTGGTCATGGAATCGCCGGAGAGACAACTACGGTTGATGGATGCGGTCGATGAACGAGAGGATGCCCAGGTCGGTGAATATATCGAGGAGTGCATTGAAAATGCCGCCTTCGGTCGTATTGCTGCCCAGGCGGCCAAGCAAGTCATTGTTCAGCGAGTGCGTGAAGCGGAGCGGGCCCTGGTCGTGGAAGCCTATCAAGATCGCATTGGTGAGCTGGTGACCGGAACAGTCAAACGCGTAGAGCGCGGCAATATTTTTCTCGACCTTGGGGGCAATGTGGAAGCCTTCATTCCTCGTGAACATGCAATTCCCAGAGAAACGGTGAGGGTTGGTGATCGTCTGCGCGGATATCTGGAAGAGGTACGTGCCGAGACACGTGGGCCGCAACTATTTGTCTCCCGAACGGCACCTGAGTTCATGATTGCACTGTTCAGCCTGGAAGTGCCGGAGGTCGGTCAGGGACTGGTTGAAATTAAGGCCTGTGCCCGGGATCCGGGTGACCGGGCCAAAATTGCCGTGTTAGCCCACGATAAGCGTACCGATCCAATCGGCGCCTGCATCGGCATGCGGGGTTCGCGGGTGCAGGCTGTGGCCAATGAACTCAATGGTGAACGGGTGGACATTGTGCTGTGGAACGATAATCCGGCACAGTTCGTGATTAATGCCATGGCCCCGGCACAGGTCGAATCCATTGTTGTGGATGAAGATCGCAAGTCCATGGATATTGCGGTACCCGAAACAGAACTATCCAAGGCCATCGGACGGGGTGGTCAGAACGTCCGACTGGCCAGCAAACTGGCGGTCTGGCAACTCAATGTAATGACCCAGGCCGACGTACAAGCGAAGACTGAAGTCGAACAGAAGGCCGCTTTGGAGCTGTTCATGCAAAGGCTGGAAGTGGATACGGAAATTTCTCAGATTCTGGTTCAGGAGGGGTTTTCGACCGTTGAAGAAATCGCCTATGTACCGAGTGCTGAGTTGCTCGCGGTTGAAGGTTTCGATGAGGATATTGTTGAAGAACTTCGCGCCCGTGCCCGTGATGCACTGCTCACCGAAGCATTGGCCGCAGAAGAGACGATCGAAGAACACAAACCTTCTGAAGAACTTCTACAACTCGATGGCATGGATGATCAGTTAGCCTACGAACTGGCTGAAAGGGAAGTGACCACCGTCGAGAATCTTGCCGATCTTGCTGTCGACGACCTGATCGATATCGAGGATATGGATGAAAAGCGTGCTGCAGCCTTGATCATGACTGCACGTGCGCCGATGATCGCCGAGCTCGAACAAGCGGCCGCCAAGATCAGCTGAGGCGCATAGGGCGCAAAATTGACGCGTTTTTACTATGCGTCGGGACGGGAATGCGGAGAAGTACCACGATGTCGGATGTGACCATCAATCAATTGTCCACGTTGCTCAACCTGCCTGCGGACAAGCTGTTGGAACAGCTAGCCGAGGCCGGCATGAAATTCGACAGCCCGGACCAGGTCGTCAGCAGTACCGAGAAGTTGAAGCTGCTGGGTTTTCTGCGTCGTACTCACGGCAAGGCTAGTGTGGGTTCGGTCGTTGAAACCGCACCGCGCCAAGTAACCCTGAAGCGTCGCAAAGTCAGCGAGATCAAGGTCTCAACGGGGTCAGGACGTGCCGGGGCAACCAAAACGGTTGCCGTCGAAGTGCGGGCGCGTCGAACTTATGTCAAGCGTAGCGTGATTGCCGCGGAGTCCAAGCTCGATCAGGACCG
>CAYOLM010000249.1:0-2756 GCA_964404785.1 uncultured Mizugakiibacter sp. | reverse complement strand
AGTATGATCGAGTCCTTCATGCGGCAATACGATTTGTCCAGTCAGGAGGGCGTGCTGCTGATGTGCGTGGCCGAAGCATTACTGCGCATCCCCGACGCCGATACGGCTGACCGGCTGATCCAGGACAAGCTTGGCAATGCTGACTGGAAACGCCATCTTGGCCAAAGCGAATCGCTATTGGTTAATGCTTCGACCTGGGGTCTGATGCTTACTGGGCACATGGTAAATCTCGGTAGAAAAAGCGAACAAGATGCCTTTGCTGCACTAAAACGCCTTGCGGCTCGCCTCGGTGAACCCCTGGTACGTCTGGCCGTACGCCAGGCCATGCGCATCATGGGCCACCAGTTCGTCATGGGACGCACCATCAAGGAAGCGCTCGATCGCGGTCGAGCCAAACCGCTGCGCCACTACCGGTACTCGTTCGATATGCTCGGTGAAGCGGCACTCACGGCCGAAGATGCCGAGCACTATCTACAGGCCTACCGTAATGCCATCGTCCTCCTCGGTCACGGTGGCCCCTGGCCGGACATCCTCGCCGCTCCTTCAATTTCGGTAAAGCTTTCCGCCCTGCATCCACGCTACGAAGTAGCCCAGTCTAAGCGGGTTATGAATGAACTGGGGCCGCGGCTGCTGCAACTGGCTGAACTCGCTCACGCCCAAGGCATCGGTATGACCGTGGATGCCGAGGAAGCCGAGCGGCTTGAACTCTCTCTGCAAGTATTCGAAAAAGTATTCGTGGCCCCCTCCCTGGCTGGCTGGGGTGGGTTTGGGCTCGCCGTACAGGCCTATCTGAAACGCGCCCCACAGGTGATCCAGTGGCTGGGCAGGATGGCTCGCCAACAGCAGCGTCGCTGCGGTATACGGCTGGTCAAAGGTGCGTATTGGGATGCGGAAATCAAACACGCCCAGGAATTAGGCTGGCACGGCTACCCGGTATTCACCCGCAAGGTGAACACCGATGTGTCGTACCTGGCCTGTGCTCGCCAACTTCTGGACTTCGGCGAAGAGTGGGTATATCCCGCCTTTGCAACCCATAACGCGCATACCGTAACTGCCATCCAGCACATGGCCCGCGGCCGCCCCTTCGAATTTCAACGTCTGCACGGCATGGGTGCTGATTTATATGCCGAGGCCATGGGTGAAGACCGCTCCGGGCCACCGTGCCGGGTGTATGCACCGGTTGGCAGTCATGAAGACCTACTACCCTATCTGGTCAGACGTTTACTCGAAAATGGTGCCAACACCAGTTTCGTCAACCGTATCTCCGACCTGCACGTAGCCGCTACTGATCTGGCCGCTGACCCTTGCCAACAAGCGGCTGCGCACGTCCACAAAGCCCATCCGCGCATCCCCCTTCCCGTCTGTTTATATCTACCAATCAGGAAAAATTCCATGGGTGTCAATTTTGCGGATCTTGATGAAATACAGGCACTGGCCTCCGCCGTGAATGCGAACCACGGTCCTTGGCAAGCCACGCCGCTCGTACCAGGCAGCCCATCCCAAGGCACTTGGCGCGAAGTACGGGACCCCAGTGATGCCCGTCTGACGGTCGGGCGCTGGCAGGCTGCCACTTCGGCCCAGGTCGATCAGGCCCTCAACAATGCTCAAGCTGCCCAAGCTGCATGGGATGCCATCGCCGCAGACTCACGAGCCAAGATCCTGGAAAGCGCTGCGGATCTACTCGAAGATCAGCGTGGCCTATTCATCACCTTGTGCGTCCGCGAGGCGGGCAAGACCCTCGCCGCAGCGGTAGCGGAAGTCCGTGAGGCGGTGGATTTCCTTCGCTACTATGCCCACCAGACCCGGCAGCAATTTGCAGAGCCGATCATCCTGCCCGGACCCACCGGAGAAAGTAACTGCTTGTCCCTACATGGTCGTGGCGTATTTGTCTGTATCAGTCCCTGGAATTTCCCTCTGGCCATCTTTACCGGACAAATTGCGGCAGCGCTGGCCGCCGGTAATGCGGTGGTGGCCAAGCCAGCTGAGCAGGCCACTCTGATCGGCCATGCCATGATCCAGTTGCTGCATCAAGCGGGTATTCCCGAGCTGCTCCTGCAATTCTTGCCCGGTGATGGTAAGACCGTCGGTGCCGCATTGACCGCTGATCCCCGGGTCAGCGGGGTGGCCTTCACCGGCAGTACTGAAACGGCTTGGGCCATCAATCGGGCTTTGGCGGCACGCCAAGCACCTATCGCCGCGTTGATCGCCGAAACCGGCGGTCAGAATGCCATGCTTGCCGACTCTTCGGCGCTCCCTGAGCAATTGGTCAAGGATGTGCTCGCTTCAGCCTTTGATTCAGCTGGCCAACGCTGTTCCGCCGCTCGGGTTCTGTTCGTGCAGGATGATGTTGCCGATAAGGTCATCAAGATGCTCAGCGGTGCCATGGCTGAACTGAAGGTAGGCAACCCATGTCTGCTGTCGACCGATGTAGGCCCGGTGATTGACGCCGCCGCCCTGGACATCCTCAAGGCGCATGCCGAACGCATGGATCGCGAAGCGACACTACTAGCCCAGGCGACACTGGATGAAAGTTGCACTCACGGCTACTTCTTCGCACCCCGCGCCTATGAAATCCCCTCTATCGACTTACTCAAGCGTGAGGTCTTTGGCCCCATACTGCATGTGGTGCGCTGGAAATCTAAGCAACTTGACCAGGTCATCGCCGACATCAATGCGACCGGCTATGGATTGACGCTGGGAATTCACAGCCGCATCGACACCACCGTCGAGCGGATCCAGCGCGGCATTCATGCCGG
>CAYOLM010000248.1:0-2756 GCA_964404785.1 uncultured Mizugakiibacter sp. | reverse complement strand
TGAGTGGTGTTCCTGGGTACGCAAGACCCAGGCGGTCTGCCAGATTCGTACGCATAAGATCCCATTGGCAGGAACGTTCTGCATAGCCTGGCTGAGGAACCCAGCCGCTGCCTGCATATGACCGAGCCCTAAGGCGGCTTCGGCGCGGGCTTGCAGCAAATCAGGAGCATCGGGATTTTCTTTACGGGCCCGATCCAGGGTTTTTACCGCCGCGGCGTAATGGGCCATTTCGAGGTCTGCTTCAGCCTGGCTCAGGAGAGTATCTACGGCGGGGGAATGCAACAGATGGATGCGTAACCCACCAGAGCGAGCCCGAATGTGCGCGGTACGAATCGAGTTCATTTGCATGGCCGTCGGCGGCGGCACCGGAGTGCTCTTGCGTACCAGCACCGGCTTGACACAGGCCGCAAGCACCAGGCTCAGCGCAATGATGATGAGGCGGTTGCCGGGGATGCCCCCTTGAACCAGTTTTTCAATTCTTGCCAGTAACAATGGTCTTCCTCCTTAGGTAGGTAACCCTGGATAAAGGGGATTCGTCGCGCGCCCTGACAGCTCTGCTGGGTCTGATGTCCGGTTCGTGGATTGATCCAGGCCAGGCGTACCCCGGGTCCCGGTTGTACCGGTAACGCTCGGGTTGGTAGCAGTGAGAATAACCGCATCCACACCGGTAGGGCAGCGCTGGCACCCCACAAATGGGTGGGCTGGTTGTCGTCACGGCCGATCCAGACTACCGCCAGATGCTCGCCGGTATAGCCGGCAAACCAGGCATCACGCTGGCCTTCGCTGGTGCCGGTCTTACCTGCTACATGCAGGGCAGCCAGGGGCGAACGGCTCAATGCGGCGGCGGTACCGTAGGTGGTGACTTGCTGCATGGCCCAGGTGAGCAGATGAATGGCGGAACGATACTCCACCTTGCCCGGTTTTACGGTATAGCGCAGCAGTAGTTTACCATGGGCGTCGAGTACCCCACGTACCGCAGTGAGTGGTTCGGCGCGGCCTCCCGAGGCCAGAAACTGGTACATGTGGGTGAGCTGAAAGGGTGACAAATCCTCGGCACCCAGCAACAGCGACGGATTGGGGTTGACGTTTTTCAGGCCAAATGATTCGAGTAGCTGCTGTACCCGGCGTACACCTAAAGCAAACCCCAGCTGTACCGTGGCCTGATTGTAGGAGTGGGCCAGTGCATCGACCAGCAGCACTTTGCCATGGCTGATGTGATCGTCGTTTTGTGGTGACCAGATGGTGCCGTCGGGCTGGTGCCACGTCACTGGTGCATCGTTAAGAATACTTGCCAGAGACCAGCGGGAAGGTTGAGCTAGGGCTATCAGATATACGAAAGGCTTGATGGTGGAACCGATCTGGCGGCGCGCGTCGAGAGCCCGGTTGAAGCCGACTTCTGATGGGTTGCGGCTGCCAACCAGGGCCAGCACCTCACCGCTGTGGGCATTGGTCACCACCACGGCGCCTTGCAAACCACGTCCCTTGGATCCAAAACCATACAGCGTGTTGGATAGGGCCCGCTCGGCATCGAGTTGAGCGGCAGGATCGAGGGTTGTGTAAACCGCAAGCCCGCCACTACGCAGCCGTTGGCTATTAAATTCCTCATGCAGTTGTCGACGCACCAGATCCATAAAATCGGGAAACCGGTCACGGGGCAAACGGGCGTTGGGGTTGACCCCCAGCGGGGCACTCATGGCCCTGGCCATCACGCTGGAGGAGATCAGGCCGGTCTGGTTGAAGATGCGCAGCACCGCATTGCGTCGTGCCAGAGTTCGTGAGGGATAGCGGCGCGGGTTGTAGTAACTGGGGCCACGCACCATGCCTATCAACATGGCGATGGCCTGTGGCCGCAGAGTCTGGAGTGGTCGACCAAAGTAGAACTTGCTGGCGGCAGCAAAGCCGTGTACGGCCTGACCACCTTGCTGACCCAGAAACACTTCGTTGATATAGGCGTCGAGGATACGGCCCTTACTGTAATGCGCGGTAATTAAAATCGAGATCAATGCTTCATTGAGTTTGCGTACCAAAGTTCGGCTGTTGTCCAGAAACAAGTTGCGAACCAGTTGCTGGGTCAGGGTGGAGCCACCCTGGGCCATACGTCCGCTGCGCAGATCCACATATAAGGCACGAGCAATGCCTTTGAAGTCGATACCTATATGGTGCTTGAAATCACGGTCTTCGACGGCCTGCAGGCCGGTAACCAGTAGGGTCGGCACCTGTTGCAGGGCGACAATCTGGCGCTCCTCCTGTGCGGCGCCGTACAGGGTGGCGATGCGCGCGGGGTCGAGATGCCAGCGAAGCAGGGACCGTTGCGCAGTCAGATCGGTAAGGCTGCGAATCTTGCCGATGCCCAGCTTGACCCGAACCCGGCGGGGCAATTCACCCCCGAGCGGATCACGATAGCCTCGTGAGGCGATTACGAAAGAGCTGGCCGCTTGATTCTGACTCCAGGTACCGGGCTCGTAGGCGGCATAGGGTACCCGTTGATAGTCAGCAAATTTTAGTTCCTGGATCAGGGTGCGCGCATTCATGGGTAAAGCGGGAGCCAGCGCCACCGGACGTGCATAGACCCGAGTAGGCTGAGAAAACTTGAGATCCCCAAATCGCGATTGCACGCGTTGATCGAGCAGGTACACATACGGCCCCAGCAAGCCGATCGAAAAACCCAATCCCAACCAGAAGGGCCAACGTAGCCACGGCCAGAGGCGTCGAAACAGGGAGACGTGCGATTTGGACACCTACGGACTCCTGGATAA
>CAYOLM010000247.1:0-2764 GCA_964404785.1 uncultured Mizugakiibacter sp. | reverse complement strand
GTATTTCGGCGCTTTTCTACACCATGGCAATGCCTATCCCGATCGGGTACTGCGTTTGTTCGACCGCCGCCGTGGTGGTTTTCGGGGAGATCGTGAGATTCACGAGCATGTCGAGATGGATGGCACTGCGGGACTGTTGGATGGCGATCTTGAACATCGCGCCTACCGCTCACTGGGTGATCAGTTGGCACGTTTGGACCGCTACGCCCAGCTGATGGCCGAACACCAGCACAGCCGTGGACGCCGTGCCCATCTCGCCAACATCGTGCTCAACCCGGCTTGGCGATTCATACGCGGCTACCTGCTACGCACCGGTTTTCTGGATGGCTGGCGGGGCCTGCTCTATGCCTACATCGAAGCCAACTATGTACGCCAAAAGTTCATCAAACTGTGGTTGCTGCAGCATGGGGCAGCACTTTAGGAACGGGCCTCGACAGCAATTCTTCAACCCGCCGCCTTTGCAGGGATACCGCCATGGCCCCTGCCAGCAGCAGGCTGATCGGCATGCGCATATAACCATTGGTCCACAGCAGACAATCGAATAGATTGGCCACCAGCACCAGGCTCAGGCTGCCGAGCAGGATCACGTTGCGGATTCGGCGCTCAGGATCGTACCCACAAGCCCACCACAGATCCCGTAACCATAGGACTAACGGTAGCAGCAGCAACACCAGGCCGATACCTCCAAGTCCTACCGCCGTTTGCAGATAAATATCGTGCAGATGCGGCGGTATGTACGTCCCTACTTGAATTCTCGACCGGGCCAGCATCGGCTGGATACTCGCCAACCCCCAACCAGTCAGTGGCGCCTCGCTCCATTTCTGCAGCCCGAAACGATACAGGTTCAGACGTATTCCGACCGAAGTATTCAAGGCGGCAAAATCATCCCGCTCCAGTGCATGGACGATTTTTTCCCCATGATCGAATCGTGACCACACCACTGGCCGCGTCAGATACGTCCCCGCCGCCGCAACAAAAAGTATCAATATGATAATCATGGGCCAAAACCTGCGGCGCGCCACCGCAGCGCCTGGCCGACGCCAAACCCAGTACACACTGCCGGGCAACACCACGAGCAAGGCCAGCCAGGCACCCCGGGACTGTGCGAACAGTAGAAAAGCAACAAACAATGTTAAGGCCAAACCCAGTATTAGCCGGTGTAGAACAGCCCGCCAACGAACCGACGTGTCCTGACCACCAACTAGGCGCAAGGTGACGATCAATACGGCAAGCGCTGAGAACAGACCCGCCAGATTCGGGGCGTAACCGCCGGGCCGAAGGCGCAATCTCCCTGCAAACATCAGACTGAGGTGATCCCAAGGCACATGGATCGCAATCCAGCCAGCTAGGCCCAGCAACAGGAGACTGAGTGCCGGCATGAGCCAGCGGGGGCGTTCGACCAGCCACCAGCCGATCAGACAGGCCCAGGCGATCAGCTTGAGCGGTTTGCTGGCGGCGGCGAGTTGTACATCGATACCGATGGATGGCATACGCCAATGCGTGACCACCGCCTGCAGCACCACATAGATCGTGAACAGCAGCAGCAGTTGCACGATGGGGTGCCGGCCCAGTTCCCGCCATGGCCGCCCACCCATGCCGAAAGTTCCGAGTAGCAGCAGAATGGCGCCGTTACGGGCATTCAACCAGCCCAGGCCTGGGCTGGTTGCAAACAGTGCCAACATTGCCAGACCTGTCGCGGCAACCGCCACGGCCAGCCTTGGTGTGTTTTCCCGGGTAATCGCGCCGGTCACGCCATGCTGCTCTCGAGCGCCTCGCCGACCCGCTTGACAAAGTGGTTACGGTTATCCCGATACCAGGCCCGGGCCTGGCGACTATAGGCATCGATCTCGGCATCAGAGAGCCCGAGCACCTTTTCGATACTCTCCACCATTGCCCCCTCGTCAAAATAGTAGCGCGTTGCCAAAGCCATGGAATCGCTGTGTTCGTAGGGAACCAGAATACCGCGCTCGGAATCTACCAGTTCATTCATGGGCGGCGCATCTACGGTGATCGTCAACGCTCCTGCCGCCATGGCTTCAACCAGGTAATGCCCCCAGGCATCGGTCTCCGAGGTGCACACATGGAAGGCGTGCTCATTTTGCAGAATTCGTAACTGCGCCCCCTGAGACGGGTCGGTCGGATTGAAATAGGTAATCCGGTGATCGATATTTTCTGCCTGCGGTGTGGGGCAGGCCTCACTGGGGTGCTGGACGACCGTAAGTCTCGGCCACTCCGGATGCTGCTGCCACAGCTCAAGCAGACGGCGGGTGCCCTTGGTGCGGCTGGCCCCAGCCAGATGCAGGAAACGGCGTTGTTTGACAATATCCGGCTGGTAGCTGTCTTCGCTGTCGAAACCCATATGCAGGGACTTGCACCCCAGTCTGGCAAAGATATCCGTGGCATTGCGGGTCTTGGCCCAGACCATATCCAGATCACCAAGATAGCGTTGATCGTGCCGGTCGAACCATTCGGGATTGGGAACAATTACATTGTGCCGAGCCCGGGACAGCTGATCGGGCCATACATGTTCGAGCATGATGTTCAGGTCGAATTGACCGGATGAGTGGGAATGCCGACGAAACCCGTGGATGACCCGTTGCCAGCGGACATAACTGCGCACATACCAGCCGTGGCGGCAACGCTCGTGACGAACACCCAGCACTGTCGCCGTAACCTCACAACCCTGCTCACGCAGGGCGGCGGTAAGTAACCGAAAATCCCGACTGAGACCGTAGCCGTTATCCCAGTACACCAGATTTATACG
>CAYOLM010000246.1:0-2786 GCA_964404785.1 uncultured Mizugakiibacter sp. | reverse complement strand
TGTCATCCCGGACGCAGACCCGGGATCCAGGATGAGATTGTTTCAAAGTAGGGTCGCGACACTTTTCGGCAGTGCAAGATGCCAACGGGTTAAGATGGCCCAACGTGCTACCGGGTCTGCAGCTCAAGTCCGGGCCATAAGTGAAACGCTATGAGTGGAAGCTGGGCAGGCAATGTTGGCTCATCTGGGTTTCATCAACGTAGGAGATTCTCATCATGTCATGCAGAGTGGATCGAGGGGTAGAGCGTCGCATTGTCCCGATCTTGTTACTGGCTTTCCTGGGGGTTCTCATCAGCCTGACGGTACAGGCTGCCGAGCAGCATTTTCCAAACGTGCTGGCAGCCAAGGTGCAGGCGCATGGCATAAATACTTTCAATTTTGCGGTAACGATTGCCTCTCCCTACGATACCCCACAGCGTTATGCGGATGGCTATCGGGTTATGAATCGTGATGGAACCGTCTATGGAGTACGCAAGTTGCGGCACGATCATGCCAGTGAGCAGCCCTTCACCCGGGGCCTGCGAGGTGTGACAATTCCCCTCGGTGTACGCAAAGTCGTGATCCAGGCCAGAGACCAGAAATATGGCTATGGGGGTAAGACGGTACAGATTACTTTGCCGGGTCGCTAAACAGTAGGGGCCTCGATAACTACACTCCTGTGGGATGTAGCAAAACAAGCCTTGGCCCCAACATTATGGCAATACGCTCCGCGGGATTATCCGTTTAAAAACAAGCCCCGTTTGCCCGCCGTTCCCAGCCGGTGCATAAACGAGGCTCATTGTGCCGTGTCGGTTCAGCTCTGCTTCGCTGCTAAAATCTGATCCAGATAATCCGGCGTACCCTTGATACGCACGAGCTTGGGGTACTTCAGCGGACCGTGGTAATCGATCGAGAAACGCTCAACCCGGCCCTGATTCTTGACAGTCAGACGGAGCGGACCGGCATCAGTAACTGAGGCCTTGATAGCTCGCTTGAGCACGGCCGGGCTGAACCGTTCTCCATCAACCGCGAAGAGAGTCATACCCGGTGCCATACCCGCCTTAAAGGCCGGTCCATTCCACAGCACATCGGTCACGACACCTTTGTTTTTGAGTTGCAAGCCGAGCGTGAACCAAGGGGCGAGCATCATGTGGCGGGTTGCGGCCAGGGCTTTTTCGTACGCGTTGGGTGTGCTGCCGTAGGTCAGCTTCCAGCCACCACGAACGATGCCTGCAAGCGGGGCATGGGTCGAGGTCTTATCGAGTAAGCGGTGCCAAAAACCATTCCAGTTGTAGGGAACGACCCGGTTAAGCGCGGCCACGATATCGGGATACGTGTAGGTCACCGTGAGGTAACTTCCGTTATCGATGCCGTAGAACTCGCGGGCAAAATTATCGAGCGATTTTCTATCGTGGGTAAGTTGCCGGATCAACGTATCGGCGTCGAGCCACATGAGGGTCCCCTCGCTGTAAAAGTCGCCAGCCGTACGCCGCCAGTTGGAGTAGAAAGAAGGGGCCTGGTACAAGAGTTGTGCAGCGGTTGTCGTATCGCCCAACGGTCGCCAAGTGCGGCCCGGCTCAATGTTGAGATAAGCCGCCCTGAGGGCGAGCCGCTGGCGAGCCGCTTTAGCGGTATCCAGATGGCTGCGTGCGGCGAGTACCACCGATCCATAGTAGGCAGTGAGTCCTTCATAGACCCACAGCAGCCCGGTATGCTCGGGTGCCTGAAAATTGGATTGCCACAGCTTGGCCGGCCGGCGGAATTTGCCATTCCAGCTGTGGGTGTATTCGTGCGGCAGCAAACCCGCGGCGAGCATGGTCGTCCGTGGCGAGAGGAAGGTGTCGGCGCCGGTCCGATCATCGCTGGACTGGTGATGTTCCAGGCCGAAATGAGCAACATTGTTCGAAAGCGTCAACAAAAAGTGATAACTGCCGTAGTGGTGGGAATGAAACAGCCTTTGGGTCTGGACAATCAAATCCCGGTAATGTTGCACTGTTTTCGGGGTCAAATCGGCCGCCTTCGGAAACTGCGCCACGATGTCCAGATAGTGGTGCACAGGATTGCCCGGCGAGAGATTGTATTGCTTGAAATAGCGGCCGGTGATGAGTGGGGAGTCCACCAGATTGTTCAGCGTAACTGGGGCGAAGTGGATCACATTGCCATCGTGCGATACCGTGGTCAGGGCCGTTGCGTAGTGCCAGCCGGCAGGAATCACCAGGGTCGGATCGTAGAGAATATCGCGGCTTGGAAGGTTCTCAGGATAGAGCACTACCTGGTTCCATTCCAGGTCGGCCAATACCGGCGTGGTCGATACTCCCTCGGTAAATCTACCGCCACCAATGGGCGACAGAAAATCGTAGTGAATCTTGATTTGCCGTGCGCCGGTCGGAATGTCGACATGAAAAGCGTTCATGTCCACGGCATCGCGATGCCAGGCGATGCGCTGGCTGCCGGTAGTGATCAGCAACCCGGCCAAGCCGTTAATCGGCCCGGTGGGGCCGTGTTCGCCGGGAATGAACTTGGGAAAATAGAGCGTGAGTGGTCCGGACTGTACCGGCATGGTTTCGGTAACCCGAAAGATATGCTGTGGCGCTTGGGTGAGACTGACCTTTAATTTCACCGGACCGAATGGAGCTCCCTGAGCCCATGCCGGCACCATGCCCAGCAACAGCACGCTCAGAGCGGTGAAAAACCAACGAAGCCTCATTATGGGTTTCATTACGGTGGTCTCCTTTCGATGGTTAGGAATCGAAGAAATGGGTCAGAGCACCTTACAGGTTCCAGCCAAGATAATGGGCTCTGCCCCG
>CAYOLM010000245.1:0-2795 GCA_964404785.1 uncultured Mizugakiibacter sp. | reverse complement strand
TCACTGGTGCAGATGCATGGCTGCAGCCTCACGTTGTGCCAGCCAGCGTACCAGTTCGCCGGTCTGTTGATAGCCTCCAGCATCACCGACTGTAAACCGATACTTACCGTTAACAACGATGGTTGGAGTTGCCGTCACCCCTAACAACTTGATCAACTGGTCGGCCCTGCGCACCCGTGCTTTGACGGCAAAAGATTGGCCGGTGGCCACGAAAGCCGCAGCATTAACACCGTACTTGGCATAAAACTTGGCGATGTCCTCAAGCCCTGGTTTGAGCTCACGGCGGGTACGGGGATTGTAGGTGGCCAGTTCACCCGTAGTCCAAACCGCATTGAACATAGCGTCATGGATCTTCGGGGTATCCACGCCCATGGCTACAGCAGCGTAATAGGCGCGCTGAAAAACGGGCCAGTCTTCAGTAGGTATGAAGCCTGCGGGAAGATAGGTCCACATGGCGTACTTGGGCAAACTGCGGCGGATTGAATCCGCAAAGGGGGCAAAGCGGTTGCAGGCTGGGCAAGCCCAGGAAAATACTTCTGTTACCACTACCTTGTCAGGATGCGAGGTGGGTTGGGAGGGTTGGATCAGAAAATAGTTTTTGCCTTCTACCCAGCGCCCAGTATCTGCAGGTGCCGATACCGCTACCCCTGATGTTGCAGGTGACTTTGCTAACTTGGCTACCGACGAGCGGGCCGCTGGCCCAGCTACGGTACCACTGGCCGACGTGGGGGTGGCACGAGCCGTACTCGCTGCCGCCGGAGCCGTCGCTACCTTAGTCGCTGAGGTAACAGGAGCCTGGACAGCCTGGGAGCTGGCCGGTGCCTGGGAAGAGGAACATGCTGCTAATCCTGCAGTCAGCAGGACGGTTAGAAAAAGTTTCTTGATCATTTGAAGATAGCCTCGATGCAAATCGATCCTTCCAGAAGCCGCTAGAAAAACTCAGGATGGCGTCGCTACACTGGATGACAGCGCAGTTCGATGCAAGCCGCAGAAGCCACTCCCCAACACTACAGCCGGTTTGCCACCAAGGCGCAGGGCGATAATAAGCTTGGCTGGGCCCACTGCAATCTCGCCGATCGGTATTCCTGGGCTAGTCCAGCTCACGTCTGCGACGAGCCTGGCGGCAAGCACCCAGATCGCTTGCAGACGTTGCCTTCCTTTACTCATCAGTAGCGGAAATCGGTTAATTAGAACGCCTCCGTCAAGATAGTGGATTATCCTCACGCTTCGGAAACCGGTCAAACTTCACTATGTCCTGCAAACATCCACTACAAGGTGCGTACTTTGATCGTGCCGCCCATGTCGTGCGCGAATTACCAGCCGATACAGGCATCGAGATTGCTTTTGCCGGCCGTTCCAATGCTGGTAAATCCAGTGCGCTCAATACCCTGGCTGGGGTGAAAGCACTCGCTCGCACCTCCAAAACCCCGGGCCGAACCCAGCAGATGGTGGTGTTTAACCTACCTTCCGGGGATCGCCTAGTTGATCTGCCCGGTTATGGATATGCCAAGGTACCTGAAACCCTGCGCCACCATTGGCGCCAGCAATTGGAGGCCTACTTGTATAACCGACACAGTTTGCGCGGGCTGGTTCTAATCATGGATATCCGTCGCCCCTTGCGTGACTTTGACCGGGAAATGCTGCGCTTTTCGGCAGCGAACGAGTTGCCCTGTCATCTACTATTGAGCAAAGCCGACAAACTGAGTCGCTCCGAGAGGGCTCGCACCCTACAGCAAGTCCGTAAAGACCTGGCCTCAACACCATTCATCGGTACGGTACAGATCTTCTCGGCCACCACCCGCATTGGGGTAGAGGAAGCTCGCCTCGCCGTCGCCCAGTTACTTGGAATGGATACTTCGCTGGCTCCCAACGACTCCGTCGCGGGCTGAGCAGCGCAAACTGGCCAGAAATACCTCAGCCAGCTTCTCCATGCCCTGGCGATCTTCAGCATCGAAGCGTCCCGGCACGGGAGCGTCGACATCCCACACCCCGAGCAGGCTACCGTCATCATGCCGCAGGGGGACCACCAGTTCCGAGCGTGACGCGGCATCGCAAGCGATATGCCCCGCAACAGCATGCACGTCCGCGACCAACTGGGTTTCAAGTGTCGCAGCCGCGGTACCGCACACCCCTTGCCGCAAGGCGATACGTACGCAGGCTGGACGGCCCTGAAATGGCCCCACCACCAACTCTTGGCCGTCGAAGAAATAGAAACCGCACCAGTTGATCGATGGCACATGCTGCCAGACCAGGGCAGCAAAATTGGCGGCATTGGCCACCTGATTATGCTCATCAACCAGCAGGGCCTCGGTTTCTCGCGCTAACCTGGCGTAAAAGCGTGGTTTACTTTGGGGATCGAGTTCAGGGCTCGAATACATGGCGAAAAGATCGGTGAAAGCAGGTTATTATCGCATGATGCAGCGTGATCCTCCCCAGCCCCAACGAGGTGCCGACGTGTTCATCACCGGTACCGATACGGATATCGGTAAAACCTACGTCGGCGTCGCTCTGCTGCGAGCTCTGCGGGCACAAGGGCACACTGCCATCGGCATGAAACCGATCGCCAGCGGTTGCACGGTTACCGCAGATGGGCTTCGTAACGAAGATGCTCTGGCACTGCAAGCGGCGAGCGAACCATGTCCGGGATACGCTGATATCAATCCAGTCGCCTTACTCACCCCGGTTTCACCGCACCTGGCCGCGGCGATCGCAGCTAGGCGTATCGAGCTGCCTCTCATCCATCAGGCTTTCGCGGTATTGCAGGCCCGGGCTCGGCATGTGATCGTCGAAGGAGT
>CAYOLM010000244.1:0-2808 GCA_964404785.1 uncultured Mizugakiibacter sp. | reverse complement strand
TCCTCAACACGCAGAATAAACTGCCCGCCGTGATGGCGAGCCTCAAGCCAGCAATAGAGTGCCGTGCGCGCTCCGCCAACGTGCAGATAGCCTGTAGGGCTGGGGGCAAAACGGGTGCGAACATTCATCGACCAGAAAACCATCTGCAACAGGCTGGGTAGGTTACCAGAACACGGCCAGCCCCCCATCCATCCACTCCATACATGGAGGGTAATTTTCCACTCCCTCGGTTTTCCTGGCCAGGTAGCGGGTTTGGTAAACTGTTGGCATATTTATCTGTTGCGAATGTTTACCTTGCATAGGAATCTGCACCATTGACGATCAATGGTCAGGGCGTCACTCTGATGCGCGGTTTTGCTCAACAGGAGGGGCATGAATACCTATTTACTCGCACTTTGTGGTTTTGATGAGGACGAGACCGCCAGAATTAAGGCTCTGCTTGCCCAGATCCAATCGATTTCAGGTAACCGCTGGCAATCAGGCGATCCCTCCTCAGCCGAGCTGGTGTTGGTTGATACTGACAGTGTTTGGGGGCATATGGACTGGCTGCGGATGCAGGGTTCAGGACGCCGCCTAGCTGCGTGCAGTCATGCTCGACCACGGCATGACGATGCGCTGGCAATCCAGTCACCGGTTACTGTGCTTGCCCTGCAGACTTTGCTTGCCCAGGCGGAATCCATGATCCAAGCGTCTGCAACATCTGCATCCCCTGCATTCACGTCGCCCCTGCGTCGTGCATCCAAACCATTCCGTCCTTTGCCATTTGCTGTACATCGCTTACTCAAGGACAGAAATACCACTACGGATGAGACTTCTACCGGCGATGCAAAGCCTGCCCCGGTGGCAGACGCCACAGCTTCTTCCAATACCAGTCTGGGTAGTTTGTTGCATCGGGGCCAACTATCCACGGCCTTTCAGATCACTTTAGAGGGGCGGCATCTGACGATTGACCCCAATACCGAGCAATTCTGGACCGATGCGGCCAGTCTGAAACCCCTAGCTCCCTTGCTTGCTCTGCCTGTGGATCGATGTTCCCGCCCGGATACAGAAAAGCTGGAGGCTTTGCGCAAGACCAAAGGACAGCGGCTGGCCCGTCTGAAGTGGTTTGCGGCATTCATCCAGAGCCCGGGCGTTTTACCTTCTGGAATCGGAGTAAGCACTATCCTGCACATGGATCGTTGGCCGGAAATAGAACGCGAGTACCCGCGTCATTTCCGAATTGCCACGGCCCTCATGAAACAGCCCGGAACAGTCAAGCAAATCGCCCAGCGGGCCAAAGTCGACGAAACGGATATCATTGATTTTGTGCGTGCCTATCAAGCCATCGGTTTCGTCGTTGAGGAGTGAGGAATGGGCACCCAGTTATGGTTACCGTACTACCGGATCGGCAAAGTGGAGGGCCCTGTTTTTTGGGGTAATCACTGGGTCATGCTGAGGATCTGCCAGTAAGCTGCCGTCTGGAATTTGTGGGTCACTTGCTGCAGTGATCGGTGGGTTGTTGGCCCCTACTCATACGAGACTGCAACGTAACAGCGGGCTTCGGGTTATCTCCGAAGCCGAGGAATCGCCGTGTACATCAGCATTACTCTGATCATTATTCTTGGCACCAGTGTTGTTTCAATTATGGCCTGGCAGAAGCCGAACCTGCTCTCGGCGCTGTGGCTGTGGCCGCCAGCGATACGTCATGGCCAGTGGTACCGATTGTTGAGCTATGGGCTGGTACATGCTGATGGGATGCATCTGGCGTTCAACATGTTCACCCTGTATTTTTTCGGTTCGATGATGGAGCGCTTTTATATAGCCAGGCTGGGTGTATTGGGCTATCTGTTGTTCTATGCCGGTGGCCTGCTGGTCTCGGTTCTACCCAGTTATCTGCAGCATCGCAACGACAGTAATTATCGCAGCCTGGGCGCTTCCGGTGCGGTTTCCGCCGTCTTGTTTGCTTTCATATTACTGCGGCCCTGGGCTACCATCCTGGTGTTTTTTATACCCCTGCCGGCCATCGTGTTTGCGGCCCTGTATGTGGGCTACTCGGTGATGATGGATCGCCGCGGACGCGATAACATTAATCACAGCGCCCATTTGTGGGGGGCCGCATACGGAATTATCGTCACCTTACTGGTCGAACCCGGACTGCTGGGATATTTTCTCGAACAGTTGTCGCATCCGCGTATTGGCTTTTGATCGCCAGCGGCTGTGGACTAGGGTGGGGTACGGCAAAACCTCTCATGGCCGATCACAATTTCGTTAAATCCCAGGTATTTGTATATATCCAAGGCGGATTTGCGCTTAGGATCGGGAACCGAATGCCTGTGACCAGGTCTGATGGACTGTTGCTTTGTCCTCGATGAAGCCCCCCGGGAGGTTTTTTTGTACCAGCCGATATTGATTGTCATCCAGGCCTGGGACGTGGCTTTATCGCTGTGCCCAAACCGTGGGTACCGATGCTGATGCGGAGGCATCGCGCGGCGCTGAAAAGAGCCCCGCTGAAAGGGCTAGGGCAGCGGATTGTGGTAGTAATGCTGGTTATTGTGACGGCGATACTTGCAGCCTGCAGTGCTTCACAACATGGCTCCGGCCAGATCCACCACTATCAGGTTACCAACCAGCCCGTAGCACCCGCCCAGCAGATCCTCCGGCGCACCATTCAAAGTTCTCCCCGAACGCTTGATCCCTCCCTGTCGACCGGGGTTCCCGCCACCAACGTGCTTGAAGATCTGTTTGAGGGCCTGACCAGTATCGACCCGTCGGCCAAGGTGGTGCCGGGGGTGGCCAAGTCCTGGACTATCAGCCCCGATGGCAAGACCT
>CAYOLM010000243.1:0-2809 GCA_964404785.1 uncultured Mizugakiibacter sp. | reverse complement strand
GCCGTGCAACGGCCAATCTGGTATTGCAAACAGGGTCGGCGGCGGTTACGAAACACACTGTCTTCACAAGAGCGCAACTTGAAGAGTTTTTGTATCCAGTTGAGACTCTCACGTACCGCATGGGTGCTGGGATACGGCCCGAAGTAGCGTCCCTGTTTGGAACGTGCCCCACGGTGAAAAGCCATACGGGGAAATGGATCTTGGGTGGAGAGATACAGATACGGATAACTTTTGTCATCCCGAAGCAGGATGTTGTACCGGGGTTTGAGCTGCTTGATCAGTTGTGCCTCAAGCAACAAAGCCTCGCTTTCAGTGCGGGTGACGGTAATTTCCATGCGTCGCACCTGCGCCACCAATGTTGCAATCCGTGGCTGTACGGGAGGGCGTAGAAAGTAGCTGGACACACGTTTTTTCAGGTTACCTGCCTTACCGACATACAACAGAGCATCCTTGGCACCGTACATACGATATACGCCAGGCGCGGTTGTCAAAGCGCTTACATAGACCTTGCCGTCAAAGCCGGATGGGGTGTTCATGAAGATATCGATACATCATTCGACAACAGCAAATGGCTCAATACCGCCACTGTCCAGATCCACCTTGATTACGGCATGGGCATTGCGTTCACAGACCCAGAGATGGCGCCCTTCCAAGGCCAGGCCGGTCGGCTCACGAAGTTGGCGTTCCACATACACTGGCTTACCACTGGCCTGTTTGCCATCCTTGGGCAAACTCAGCACACACAGACCCAAACCGAGGGTATCGGAAACATAAATCTTGCCGTTGCGATCCACTGCCAAGCCAAGCGGATGCATCAGTTGACACCCCCGGCTTGCTGGGTCTGCATCAGGATCGATATAGGGGCCATGACCGAGCAAGGTCTCAACCTCACCATTCTCCATGCGCACTGCACGTATCGCATTCCCCCCTGCATCAGCAAGCAACAGACGCCCGGGAAGAGCCGCCAGCACAGCAGGCTGAACCAGCCCAGCCACGGCACCCTTGCCATCAGCAAACTCATTGCGGCCACTACCCGCCAGCACCGCAACCTGGGCATTAGCCAGATCGATACGCCATATCTGGTGCTGCCCGGCCAAAGCGACATAGAGCCGCGTATCATCGAGAAACAGGCCGACCGGAGCACTTATCGACACATCTGTACCCGGTGTTGCCGGGGCATCGTAGCCCACCTGCCCATTGCCGAGCACGGTGTCGACCTGTCCATTGTGCAAATCAATGCGACGTACGGCATGGTTACCGGTATCGGCTACATACAAAGCATTGCGCGAAAGTGCCAACGACTGGGGAGAGGAAAAGCCTGCATCATTTAAGCGCCCATCCCAGTAACCACTGCTGCCCGCACCAAACTGGCGCAGTACTCGACCTTGCCGATTACACTCGATCACCCGATGGCGGGCACTATCGCAAATGTAAACATACTTCGAAGTCAAGGTAACAGCCGCCGGAAAACGCAATGGAGTATCAGGAATCTGAGCAAAGCGAACCGCCGGAAGCGCTAGATAATTACGCTGATCCCGCGCGACAGCTTCCTCTAGCAATCCATCGACGAGTTGTTCCAAGCCATCGATACTGCGCTCTCCACTCAGCGTACGAACCCAATGGCCGGTGCAATCGAGAACCACCAGACCAGGCCACGCGGTCACCTTGTAATCCTGCCATGTCTGCCAAGCTGGATCACTAGCTACGGGAAAGCGGATGTCGTATCGGCGTACCGCTGAGGCCACAGCGGAAGTCTGCCTCTGACGGACGTATTTCGGTACATGCAAACCCAGCAAAGCAACCCCATCAGCGTGGCTGGAGGCAATTTTCTGCAAAATTGGCAGCATATTCAGGCAGTGGATGTTGTCATAAGTCCAGAACCACAACAGCACTACTTTGCCTTGCAACGATTCAAGTCGTACCGGCTCGTCAATATTGACCCAGTCCAGGGTTTCAGAAAGTGGTCGGGTTCCTTCCTGCATGACGGTTCCTCCGGTCTAGGCACACATGGCAGCCACAAACTGAACTGCCGAGGATGGCTTCATCCTGATTACGTGCATCATCCCATACTACCCAGCAGCGCTTCAGCTCGGTGCAAATCCGCAACCGTGTCGATACCCGCTGGAAAGCTCTCAGGGGCGATATCCGCTACGATCGCATAGCCATGCTCCAGCGCCCGTAGTTGTTCCAGGGATTCAGCCTGTTCCAAAGGTGTTCTTGGTAATTGACTGAATTTTTTCAGGAATCCAACGCGATAGGCATAGATGCCGATATGTCGAAGAAAAGTGCCGTGATCCGGCAACCGCGCCGGGTCATCGGCAAAGGCATCGCGAGACCAGGGAATGGGAGCCCGGCTGAAATACAAGGCACGACCGTGCCGATCCCGCACCAGCTTGACCACATTCCGGTCAAGTAGTTGCCCAATATCATCGATCGGGGTAGCCAGAGTAGCCATGGGTGCGTCAGATTGGGCCAGAATTTCAGCTACCCGGGTGATGCCTGAAGGCGGTGCAAAGGGCTCGTCACCTTGTAAATTGACGACAATACGCTCATCCCTCCAACCCAATCTGGCAACACACTCAGCCAGACGATCACTGCCTGAGACATGATCTGAACGGGTCCGTAGCACCTCCACAGAATGGGCCTGCAACAGCTTTTCGATACGAGCATCATCGGTAGCCACCACCACCTCATCAGCACCGGCAGCCTGAGCACGACGCACCACATGCAGAATGAGTGGTTCACCTGCCAGCATGCGCAAAGGCTTGCCCGGCAAGCGGCTGGAGGCATAGCGTGCGGGGATAACTAC
>CAYOLM010000242.1:0-2811 GCA_964404785.1 uncultured Mizugakiibacter sp. | reverse complement strand
CGCAGATGTGGGTCGGGTTTGACCCCGCGCATGCCGATGGCCTCGCCGTAGTAGATGAAAGGATTACCGGGTAAGGTCAGCAGTAGCTGGGCGGCTACTTTCATGTGGTTCCAGTTGCCGTGCAGATCGCTCATGATCCGATTCTGGTCGTGGTTACTCAGGAACGGGGCATCTTTGACATAGTGTCCGGTTGCGGCGCGGTAGACCTTCTGGATATGCACCAAGGTCGCACCGAGATGATTGTTGCGTTCCTTTGCGGCCATCTGTATGAGACGTTGGGCGAGGGGAAAATCGAAGGTTGCGTTCAGGGGTTTGAAGTACGGCGCCATTTGCCGATAGTCGTTGTCGGTGACTTCACCTACCAAGTAAGCATGGGGATTGACCTTGTCGATGCCTTGGCGGAATTGTGTCCACCAGGCCAAGTTTTTACCGACCGCCACCGGGTTGTGCACCTGGGATGGACGCTTTACATAGAGATGCCGGGCGGCATCGAGACGAAAGCCGTCTACCCCTAAGTTCAGCCAGAAGCGCCCGATGGCAATCATTTCGTGGCGTACCGCTGGATTGTTGTAATTCAGGTCGGGCATGCAGGGGCAGAAAATGCCCATATAGTGTTGTTTGCCATCGGCTCGCCACACCGGCCCACCGATCACGCTGATAGCTTTGAGATGAGTCTTCGATCCTGCCCAGTAGTACCAGTTGCGGTAAGGGCTATGGGGATTTTGTGCAGCTTTGAACCAGGGGTGCTGGTTACTGGTGTGGTTGATCACCAGGTCCATGATGACCTTGATGCCGAGTCGGTGTGCGGCCGTCAGCAGATGTTTGAAATCCTGCATGGTGCCGTATTGCGGATTGACCGCCCGGTAGTTGCTGACGTCGTAACCGTGGTAACTCGGCGAGGGGTTGATCGGCATCAACCAGATACCACTGACTCCCAGCCACTTGAGGTAGCCGAGTTTTTGGGTGATGCCGTTGAGATCGCCGATACCATCGCCATTGCTGTCATAGAACGAGCGCACGAAGATTTCGTAGTACACCCCGGAGGCGGGGTGGCCGGGTGCTGACTGGGAGATCCGGGTCAGGGAAGTGGCATCTCGGTCTTTCACCGCAGAGGTTCCGGCTGAGCTCGTTTGTGCGAACACGGTGGAGGTCATGCTCAGGACCAGCAGCAGCATTGCGGCAGGAAAGATCGAGGTAAAAGAGCGAGAACGGTTCATCAGCAACTCCGGCAGCAAGGTGGAAGTCGGAGCGGTAACCCAAGTATGCCTGCAGGGTGGAAAAGACTCCCCACAACGGTACGGCTGCCTCCCGATGCAGGGGTCATGATAGGTCGCTGCCCACATCAACAGCTCGTATCTGCATACGTATTCAGGATAGGAAAGGCGACAAAGGCCATTATTTCTGTTTAATTGATCCTGTTTCCGACTTGGACAGCACTATGACTGATCGTCGTATTCGCCGTATCGTGATCGTGGGAGGAGGGACCGCCGGCTGGATGACCGCTGCGGCACTCTCCAATGCCCTGCAGGGTAACTGCCGAATTGAGCTGCTTGAGTCGGAGCAGATCGGCAGCATCGGGGTAGGTGAGGCGACCATTCCACCGATCAAGTATTTTAACCAATCACTCGGTATCGATGAGAATGATTTTCTGGCCGCCTGCCAGGGCACCTTTAAGCTTGGCATTGAGTTGGTGGACTGGCCTCGCTTGCAGCAACGCTATTTTCATCCCTTCGGCCAGTTTGGTGCGGACTTCGATGCGGTGCCGCTGCACCAGTATTGGCTGCGTGAGCGTGAACGTGGCGATGACACCCCGCTACAGGACTACGCCATGGCTTGGGTGGCCGCGCGTAATGGTAAGTTTGATCGGCCCCTGCCGGATCGGCAGCGAGTGCAGTCTACCTATGATTATGCCTACCATTTTGATGCTTCCCTGTATGCGAAGTACCTGCGCGCTTATGCCGAACAGCGTGGGGTGCTGCGTATCGAGGGCAAGGTGGTCGATGTTCATCTACGTGGTGAGGATGGCTTCATTGAATCGGTGCAGCTGCAAAGTGGGGCGACGATTAGCGGTGATCTGTTCGTCGACTGCTCGGGTTTTCGTGGCGTGCTAATCGAAGGGGCGTTACAGACTGGTTACGAGGATTGGACTCACTGGCTGCCCTGTGATCGGGCAGTGGCCTTGGGTTGTACCCATGCCGCTGAGTGGCCACCGCACACCCGTGCCACCGCGCATAGCGCCGGTTGGCAGTGGCGCATTCCGTTGCAACATCGCATGGGTAACGGGCATGTCTATTGCAGTCAATACATCAGCGACGATGAAGCCACGCAGGTGCTGCTCGAACATCTCGAAGGTGAGGCATTGGGTGAGCCCCGGCTACTGCGCTTCGCAGCGGGGCGTCGCAAACAGTTCTGGAACCGCAACTGTGTCGTCATCGGTCTGGCCGCAGGCTTCATGGAGCCGCTGGAATCGACCAGTATTCATTTAATCCAGTCGGCAGTCACCCGCTTGCTGGCCTTGTTCCCGGATCGGGATTTTGACCCGCTCACAGCGCAAGAATTCAACCGCATTACTACGGCGGAGTATGAGCGGGTGCGAGATTTTTTGATTCTGCATTATCACGCCACCCAACGCGATGACGCACCGTTATGGCGCTACACCCGGAACATGGCGATTCCGGATACGTTGCAGTACAAGATCGATCATTTTCGACACAACGGTCGGATCGTTGCCGATGAACTCGAGTTGTTCCGCAATCCGAACTGGCTGGCAGTGCTGGTCGGCCAGGAGGTTTGGCCGCAGCACTACGATCC
>CAYOLM010000241.1:0-2824 GCA_964404785.1 uncultured Mizugakiibacter sp. | reverse complement strand
ATCGACTCGGCTCACGTTGGTGGCCCGCTCGGACGCTACCGCCAGTGCGTGGATCCCGGGTCTACGCCCGGGATGACGAGACTTTTTGGGAATCCAGTCAAGTAAACCATGACCACGCAGTGGCTATACGAGCCGCCTGTAGGCCGATGGATGAATGGGCTGCTAACATGAATTCTGTATGAAACTTTTGCGTTCTTCCCTGCGGAACACCGCTGTACCCGCTATCTGGATATTGGTATTGATGGTTTCCCTGGGACCATTCGGGGATACCGAATACACGCCTTCGCTGCCACGTATTGCTCATGATTTTGGGGTCAGCTACGGCGCGGTACAACAGAGCATGACGGTCTATTTACTGGCCTATGCCATGGTTCAGCTGTTTTATGGTCCCTGGTCGGACCGCATAGGACGCAAACCGGTGGCGCTGTGGGGTGCGTTGTTGTTCACCCTCGGCTCTTATGTCTGCTGGACCAGCAACAGCCTGGCGATGCTGCTGGCAGGTCGGTTTTTGCAGGGACTTGGTGCCTGTGCCGGTGCGGTGATCAGTTCGGCCGCAGTGCGAGACAGTTACCCTAAGGAGCAGCTCGAAGCCATTTACCTCCGCATCAATGCGGCCTTTGCGGTGGCGCCGGCCATCGGCCCGATCGTGGGTTCAATCGTCGATGATCGGTTCGGCTGGCAGGCGAACATGTTGATCCTGCTGATCCTGGGTTCTTTACTATTAGGAGTCCTGCTGCTGTTTTTACCCGAGACTCATTGGCCGGATCCTTCGCAGAGGCTGCTGCCAGGCCGCCTTTGGCATACCTATGGCAATCTTTTTCGGCATCGAAGCTATCTGCCGGCAATCCTGATCAATGGACTGGCGATTGGCGTGGTCTACTCGTCGCTAACTGAAGCACCCGCCCTGGTCACTAATGTGTTGGGGCTGCCCTCGCGGTGGATCGCTGTGGTGGCGGGGGGTGTTTTGCTGGCCTTTGTTGGTGGATCGTTGTTGGGCATGCTGCTGCTGAAGCATATGCCACCCGCGCGTATTCTGCGGATTGGTCTGTTGCTGATCGTAGTGGGGGCCATATTGCAAGCCGGCATGGGTTATTTAGGTCTGGTCAATCTGGTCAGCATGCTGCTACCGATTATGCTGAGTTTTTCCGGAATTGCGCTGATTGTTCCCAATGCCACGGGTATTGCGATGCGCCCCTTCAGCCGGGTGGCAGGCGCGGCCGCCGCCATGTTGGGCTTCAGCCAAATGGGGATTGCCGCACTGGCCAATGCCGGGGTCAGCCTGTTGCCGCTCAGTCCAGTGTATGCGTTGCCGGTCATTTTCATGATTCTGGCAAGCCTGGGTTGGGGGGTGGTTTGGCTGCAGTTTCATCGGGGCCATGTGGATGAGCTTGACAATCAGGAGAGCGAAAAGACGATTTGATAAATCAGCCTCGCTGAGATGGTGACTTGGAATGGCTGGTCAGGTGACACCCAGGGTCATATAGGTGACAGGTAGACCGCGACATTGACAGTCGTTTTACCTGTTGAGCGCAGTGGCGGAATGGTGATTTGGTCTTTTTATCGGGTCTGACTGGGACAGGCCTGCTAGCATCCGCGCTTCGTATATGGGAACTCTCATGAGTTGGATACAGTCGCTGGTCCGCCACAAGAGTGTGGAACAATTGCAAGCCGACCTGGGCAAGCGCCAGGATTTCCGCCGCGTTCTCGGTATCTGGCAGCTCACTGCGATTGGCATTGGCGGCATTATCGGGGTGGGCATTTTTGTGCTGGCCGGGCAACAGGCAGCGGTTAACGCCGGTCCGGCGGTCGTTATCAGTTTTCTGATTGCCGGTATTGCCAGTGCTGCAGCGGCTCTGTGTTATGCCGAGTTTGCCGGGCTGATCCCGGTGACCGGCAGCGCCTATACCTATGGTTATGCCGTGTTGGGTGAGTTTGCAGCCTGGATTATCGGTTGGGACCTGATTCTTGAATATGCGCTGATCGTGGGGGTGGTGGCTATTGGCTGGTCGGGGTATGTACAGGTGTTGCTGCAAGCCATGGGTATCCATATCCCGGCTTGGGCAGCGGGCGCTTATGGCACCGGGCACGGGCATGTGTTTAATGTGATTGCCGCCCTGGTGTCTTTGGGTATTGCGTTGATGCTCACTGTGCGCATGGAGTGGGGAGCACGCTTCAACACCCTGGTGGTGGCGATCAAGATTGCCGGGGTGGCGCTGGTCATTGTGGCCGGCGGGTTCTATATCAATACCGTCAACTGGCATCCTTTTATTCCCCCTCGGCAGGTTATCGACGGGGTAGGTCATTACGGCTGGAAAGGCGTCATGGCGGCTTCCAGCGTGGTGTTCTTCGCCGTGTTCGGTTACGACACCTTGACCACGGCGGCCGAGGAGGCTCGCAATCCGCAACGTGACCTGCCGCGGGCGATACTACTTTCATTGGGTATTTCCATGGCCCTGTATTTGACCATTTCCATGGTGCTGACCGGGATGGTGCATTACACCACTTTGAATAGTGCAGCCCCGGTGGCGAGTGCTTTTCAGGCGGTGGGCGCGCGCTGGGTGGAAGTGGCCATTTCCGTGGCCGCTGTAGCCGGGATCACCAGCGTGCTGTTTGCTTTCATGTTGGCGGCAGCGCGGATCTGGTTTGCGCTGTCCCGAGATGGATTATTGCCAGCTTGGTTTAGTCGGGTCCATCCGCGTTGGAAGACGCCGTATCGTCCGACCGTGATCCTCGGGGTGTTCACGGCTCTGATAGCGGGACTGTTGCCGATTGGTGAGGTGGCTGAGATGGTCAATATCGGTACCTTGAGTGCGTTCATCGTGAT
>CAYOLM010000240.1:0-2838 GCA_964404785.1 uncultured Mizugakiibacter sp. | reverse complement strand
TCTGCATATTTGCGGTGACCTACGTACTCTGGATGACGACATGCGTACGGCAATCTATCGCATCATCCAGGAAGCAGCCACCAATGCCGTACGCCATGCCCAGGCCAACCAATTCACCGTTCGCCTGCGAGTCGCTTGTCATGGGAATCGTATTTTCGCCCTGGTTAAGCTGATCGACAACGGTATAGGGCTGGCTGCGCAACCCAACCGGGGAAAGGGTCGGGGTCTGACAGGAATGCGTGACCGCGTGCTGGCTCTAGGTGGCACCATACACCTGCGTACCCATCACAGAGGTCTGCAGATTCATGTGTTACTACAACAACCCCTGAGTGACGAGTGAGCACGCTTCAACAGGCTATTGGATTAGCCCATTTTTTATATAAATTAGCAGTATCTGATCTTACCTAAGAATTTTTCCAATTGCGCTTAGCGGCCTTGCCATTTAGTGTGCAGTCATGTTCGGGGGGGGGCACAACCGGATGTTGTGGCCCAGTGAGGCCTGGCTGGGGGCTGGTTACCTCACACTGACGGCACTTTGTACCGTCGCTTATGGATCTTGGACGATCCACGGTTGCCAGATATCGGGATGCTGATGGCAACTCCCATCCGGTTGTGGGGAACCGGATTCCGCGGGCAGTGCAGGGAATAATCTGTCCGCGGTCTTTTATCCTTCTTGGTAACGCGATGACCTTTAGTCAGGCGCTGTTCCGGTTTTTTTTTGCCGCACATAAAGGATCAGGCTGTGATCCTCAAGGTCGTAGCCATGCTGGTCAGCAATGCGCCGCTGCAATGCCTCTATTTCCTCGTTAGTAAACTCGATGACCTTGCCGGTATCCACGACAATCATATGATCATGGTGGTGGCCCCGATTCAGCTCGAAAACGGCCTGGCCACTTTCAAAGTGATGTTTAGATACAATTCCAGCCGTTTCGAATTGGGTCAGCACTCGATACACAGTCGCCAAACCAATCTCTTCGCCATTTTCAAGGAGCACACGGTAGATTTCCTCTGCACTCATGTGCGGGGTACGTCGTGCATCAAGAATGGCAAGTATCTGTACACGTGGGTGCGTGACCTTGAGGCCGGCACGGTGCAATTTTTTACGTTCCGAATTCAAAAAGTATCTCCGAGATAACGCCCAAGCAGTGTATCATCGCAAATCCGCCTCCTGGACGTCTGTTCTATGCATGTCTTCAACCGTCTCTCGGTTCTGTTCGTTGTAAGCCTAGCCCTGGGAGGGTGCGGCATTATCTATAAGCCTGACATCCAGCAAGGTAACCTTCTGGAAAAGAGTGAGGTTCAGCAGCTGCGTCCTGGGATGAGCAAAACTCAGGTTATTGCACTGTTGGGCACACCTTCGGTCACCAGTCCCCTTGATGCCAATCGCTGGGATTACGTATCTACTTACCAGCATCGTGGTGGCGAGATCGTGCATCACCTCATGACCGTGATCTTCAAAGACGGCGTACTGGTTCGCACCGAAGGCAATTATTTCGCGCAAAATGCACAACAGATGCTCAAGGCCAGTAAAGCCTATGAGGGTGACTACACCCCATCGTTGGAGAAGAGTAAAAAACCAAATTCCTGAAGTTGGATCTGAACCTCAAGACTAACCACGAGCGCGACGACGGCGAGCGTCCTTGGGATCGGCGAACAAAGGGCGGCAGACCTCTACCCTATCCCCATCATGCAGTTTGTAGTCCTTTCTAACGGCTCGTGAGAACACCGCCAAGCCTTCCGGATCATCCGTACTGCCGGGGAAGTCCTTCTGTAGATGGCTGGCGCTAAGCGCATCAGCTACGGTACTGCCCGAAGGCAAGACAAGACAACACCGTAGCACCTTGTCTGGCTCGGGCGAATAAGTAACTTCGATGTGAATACATTCAGTCATACGCATGCTTGGCCTCGGTACAAAAATCGTCCATCATATGATTGGCGATGCCCTGGAACCCCATGCGCAAAGCTCTTCCCCATAAACGACCCTTGAACTCAAAAGATAACTGCAACTCAATCTGACAGCCCTCATTACCCAGCGGTGTGAAAGAATAAATACCTTCCAGCGTCTGCAGTGGGCCATCTACCAGATGCATCTCGATGCGCTCCGACGGGTGCAATACATTTCGTGTCGTAAAACGCTGAGTCATCCCGGCAAAGCGTAGATCAAGCCGGGCGATCCGAAAATCGTCCCCTTGTTCCACCACCCGGGCATCCGCACACCAGGCAAAGCGCATCGGATATCCTTCCACATCATTCACCAGGTCATACATCTGCTGCGGACGGAAAGGTACGATGGCACTACGATGTATCTGATTCACAATCATCAATCCGAATAGCAACTAAAGCGATTTTACAGGACATGGCCAAAAATAAAGCCAAGGGTTCTTCCAGCAGCACCATCGCCCTGAACAAACGGGCCCGGCACGAATATCACATCGATGAACGAATCGAGGCCGGGCTCGCCTTACAAGGCTGGGAGGTCAAATCGCTGCGAGCCGGCCGCATTCATCTCAGCGAGGCCTATGCATTGGTTAAAGGGGGCGAGATTTTTCTATTCGGCGCTTCGGTCCAACCACTGATTACCGCTTCGAGCCACTTCCTGACCGATGACCGACGAACCCGCAAGTTACTGCTACACCGGCAACAGATTGACCACCTCATCGGCGCTGTGGAACGCAAGGGATATACCTTGGTGCCCTTAGCAATGTACTGGAAAAAAAATCGCATCAAGGTCGAAATCGGCCTAGCCCGCGGCAAACAGCAACATGACAAACGTGCCGCGGCGAAAGAACGTGACTGGAATCGTGAGCAGCAGCGCGTTCTGCACCGGAACAATCCGTT
>CAYOLM010000239.1:0-2862 GCA_964404785.1 uncultured Mizugakiibacter sp. | reverse complement strand
GATAGGCAAATCGCAGGTCGAATCAACCACTATGCCGATGCGCATCGTTCAGCCCCCAGGGAGTCGTTGCGTGCGCAGACACCTTAGCATGTCAGAGTTAGGGCGGAGCATGCGGAGATGCTTTGGTTCAGCGAAGTTTACGAAAGGCATCGACAGCAAAACTATCGACTTGTGTACCAGTTTCGGCGCCGCCACCGCTGCGACCAGGCTACCTCAGCCGGGTCGGTCGAGAAATGCACCCAGTACCAACAAAGCCAGAGCGAGCAGCACGATGTATATAAGCAGCATGGCAAGCTCCAGGGTGGGAGTGACCCTTGCGGAGAGCGTCTCTGAGGAGGGTTGTGTGGATGCCAATGGAGGCTTACGGATCCCGTATTTTGTGGTGGTTGCTGTTCAGCTTGGTGGATAAGTGAGCTACTGCGAGGTCCGGTCGGGACAGATACACTGTAAGGTGCAAACATTCACCACCCAGGGCGTCCTGGTGGTGAATACTGGGGCAGGGTATCGATGAAAGAGAAACATGACATTGTCAGTAATTGGTTGCCACGCTATACCGGAACCCCGCTTGAGGACTTCGGTCAGCACATTCTGCTTACCAATTTCAGCCACTATCTGGAACGTTTTGCGGCTTGGTACGAGGTGCCAATCCGCGGTGTTGGCCGGCCCATGCCTACCGCCACGGCTGACGGGATCACCATGATCAACTACGGCATGGGTAGCCCCAATGCCGCGACCGTCATGGATTTGCTGTCTGCCGTGGCTCCCAAAGCGGTGTTGTTTCTGGGTAAGTGTGGAGGCTTAAAGAAAAAAAACCGTATCGGTGACCTGGTACTACCGATTGCCGCCATTCGCGGCGAAGGCACCAGTAACGACTATTTGCCGCCGGAGGTACCGGCAATGCCGGCCTTCCAGTTGCAACGTGCGGTATCGACCATGATCCGCGATCTTGGCCATGATTACTGGACCGGAACCGTATTTACCACCAACCGGCGGGTCTGGGAACACGACGAGGTTTTCAAAGAATATCTGCGCAGTACCCGCAGCATGGCAATTGACATGGAAACTGCCACGGTGTTCGCGGCCGGTTTCGCCAATGGACTCCCCAGCGGAGCCTTGTTGTTAGTATCCGACCAGCCGATGATCCCTGAAGGAGTCAAGACCGAAGCCAGTGACCGCGTGGTTACCGAACACTTCGCCGAGATCCACATCCGTATCGGTATCGAGGCACTCAAGTTGGTACGTCGTCACGGTCGTAGTGTCAAACATCTACGCTTCGAGGAGGATATCAACTGAAGATTGTGATTAGCGCCGGCTCGGAGCATCCAGTTGGGTGGGTTCCCCGCAGGCATTCATGCCGTATGAGCAGAGGAAGTTCAATGAAATTGCCTAAGCAGGTTCTGGGCTTGAGTGGGTTGCTGATTGCTGTGTTGCTGATGACCTCCCCGACCTGGGCAGCGGCTACGCCAAGCTTGCAGATTGTCGAAAGTGTGCCCGTAGGGACTATCTATGGTCAGTCTGGGGTGCCGCGTACCCAGCAGGTGTGGCTGGAGATGATCCGTGCGGCCCGGACCCGCATCGATATCGCCGCATTTTACATCGCCAATCAGCCTGGTAAGGCCCTGCAACCGGTACTCGATGCTTTGGTGGCCCGGGCCCATGCCGGGGTTAAGGTACGTATCTTGCTCGATCAGACCTTTATACGTGAAAGTCGGCCCAGTTACGAAAGGCTGCGCAAAGTGCCCAATATTGTCATTCGCATTTTGCCCGTGGATACATTGACCGGCGGGGTACTGCATGCCAAGTATTTCATCGTCGATGGAAAAACGGTCTTTGTGGGCAGCCAAAACTGGGACTGGCGAGCGCTCAGCCAGATTCATGAGATCGGCGTGCGCATCCACAACCGACGCTTGGCGCGCACTTTCGAGGCGGTCTTTAAGTTTGATTGGCGGCTGGCCAGCCACCCCAGCTTGCCCAAGGCGGCAAAACTCGCCATGCGGGCGCCTACTTTTGCTCCGGTTACTGCCGGTGACCCGGTCATTTTACGAGGTGCGCATGATGCACCACTGATTACCTTTCCCGCCTTCAGTCCGCCGTCTATGAGTCCGCACTGGGTTAGTGCCGAGCAGCCTGAGCTGGTACGCCTGATCGAATCCGCCCAGCATACGTTACGGGTGCAGGTGATGAGCTTGTCAGCACTTGTTCACTATGGTCCCAAGGGATACTGGCCGGCGTTGGATACCGCCCTGCGCGATGCGGCGGCCCGCGGCGTCAAGGTACAGATTATCGTTGCCAACTGGGCTCTGCGCAGATCTATGCAAGCCTACCTCAAGAGCCTCGCCGCGTTACCGGGTATCACGGTAAAGTTCAGCACTTTGCCGCGTGCCTCAGGAGGGTTTATACCCTATGCACGGGTCGAGCACTGCAAATACGCTGTGGCCGATGATCGGCGTGTGTATATTGGTACTGGCAATTGGCAATGGAGCTATTTCAACAACACTGTTGATGCCTCGGTGTTTATCAGCGGTAGCGGCCCGGCCCGTACCCTGACCCGGATTTTCCAGCGTGACTGGAATGGTCCCTATGTCACCACGCTACAACTTGGCGGGCACTACAAACCACCGCGGATACGTTGATTACGCGCGTATCCCACTACGCCCGGCATGAACCGGGCATGGTGGGCTGGAGCAAGCCTTGCCTGGTTACGGCAACGTAAGTGGGTTATGCCTCAATGGGTTGGCTGTGAGCCGGGAAAACTCAGTGACAGGCCTGAGCCCTGTACCGTTTCCACCCAGTCGATGGTAATGCCCTGGGCACGCTGGGCGCTGCCCGGATCGAAATGCACCGCAACGTCGTTGATGGTGC
>CAYOLM010000238.1:0-2865 GCA_964404785.1 uncultured Mizugakiibacter sp. | reverse complement strand
CTGTTTGATGGCAGCACCCCGGATCGACATGGCTGGCTGGAAGCCGTCGAGACCTGAACCGATACCCCGACCGGGCAGTGATTGTCCTGAGTGCGGGCCGACTCAGGCCGCGTCAACAAGCCCGGGACGTTGCGGATCAACCTTGAGTCGTTGGTGCATGAGCGGGCTGGTGGTGGTGTACTGCAGGGGCACTTTAGTGCCCGGCTGCAGGCGTGCCTTGACGGCAAATGCGGCCAGTGCCGACTCATGAAAACCGGAAAGGATCAGCTTCTTCTTACCGGGATAGGTATTGATATCGCCGACTGCGAAGATACCCGGTACGCTGGTCTGGAAGTTCTCCGTATCAACACAGATCTGGCTTCGATCCAGATCCAGACCCCACTGGGCAATCGGTCCGAGTTTGGGATGCAGCCCCCAGAACACCAGCAGATGTTCGGCCTCGACCCGATTGACCACCCCAGCACGATTGCGCACCCGGACCGCGTTGAGTTCGGTATCCTGGTGATCGATACCCACCACATCCCCTTCGAGAAACTGCATGCGCAAGTCGTTACACAGCGCATGCATGCGATTCACGCTGGCCGGTGCGGCACGGAATTTCTGTGAACGGTGTACCAATACCACGCTGTTGGCGATCTCGACCAGATTCAGAGCCCAATCCAGAGCGGTGTCGCCACCACCCGCGATGACTAGATCCTTGCCGGCAAATGCGGAAGGTTCACGTACCCGGTAATGCAGGCTGGCACCCTCGAGCTGGGTCACCCCATCCGTGTGCAAGCGCCGCGGCTCAAAAGCACCCAGCCCTCCGGCAATGATAACGGCTGCGCAGTCGAATTCGGTTCCTGCCGAAGTGGCGACTTCAAACCGGCCGTTAGCACCCGCCTGCACCTCGGTAACGGTCTGGCTGAGATGATACTGTGGCTCGAATGGACGAATCTGTTCTTGCAGGCGTTCGATCAGTTCTTGAGCCCCGCACACCGGCAAACCGGGGATGTCATAAATCGGCTTGTCCGGATACAGTTCAACGCACTGTCCTCCAGGCTGGGCCATGGAATCGAGCAAATGCGACTTCAGCCCGAGTAGCCCCAGTTCAAATACCTGGAACAGCCCTACCGGTCCGGCGCCCACAATAACTACGTCGGTTTTAATCATTTCACAGTCACGCAACACTAAATTAGTTGCCTATAATAGCTGAGACCTTCAGCTTGCCGATAATTAGGGTCACATCAACACCCAGCACAACAGCTTGCTAACCGTTCTTTTCGACAAACTCCAGCATGGCTACTGCGCCACCCTCGGGGCGGGGTGCCAGTCGAACCCGCCAGCCATACAGGTTGCATAAACGCCAAACGATGGCCAAACCAAGACCGGCTCCCATACCTTTCACCCCCTCGCCCCGGACTCCGCGCTCAAACAATCGACTGGCATCCTCCGGGTTGATACCCGGCCCGGAATCCTCGATCAACACCCGATCTGCTTGTACCCGAATCGTGACGTCCCCTTCCTGGGTGTATTTGAAGGCGTTGCCGATCAGATTGGCCAGGGCCACGGAAACCACCGATCCCGGGGCCTGAACGGTCAAGCTCGACTCCAGCAGTAAATGAACCTGTACCGGTTTATTGCCAAGCTGAGGACGCTGCAAATCGATCACATTGGCAACGATCTCGGCAACATCCGAATTCTCGTCCTGAACCTGCCCACCCTGTTCAGCACGCGACAGCAGCAGCAACGCGTCGATAATTTCTGCGGCCTGGCGACTGGCGCGTTCGACCCGCTTCAGCCGCTCGCTCAGCTTGGCGGTCAGATTCGGCGATGTGAGCATCAGTTCGGTGGTGCTGGCGATCACTGCAATCGGGGTACGCAGTTCATGGCTGACATCCGCGTTGAACTCCTGATCGCGCTGCAGCAGTTCGGTCAAGCGTTGGGCGTAATCATCCAGAGCCAGAGCCACTTCGCCAACCTCATCAGCGGCAAAATGCGCTGCCAACGGCTCCAGGCGGCCACTTTTTCGCAGTGCTCGCAAGCGCCGGGCCAAATCGGTAACCGGACTCATGATCCGCACTGACAACCAGGCTCCGATAAGCACCGACAGCACCCCAAAGACTCCCACCGCAGCAATTAAGGCATATTTCAGCTGCTGTTGGCTCTCCAGCATCTGCGAGCTGTCATAGCGGACAAAAAACCAGTAATGGGGATCTTTGCGCACCGCCAACATATATTGCTGAACCGAACCGTCTGGCTCAACCTGTTTGATGGTATGGACCCCGTTGGCCAGATCGCGCCAGGCGAAAGGAACATTAGAAAACTTGCGTTGACTGTAGACATGGCCACGGATCTTTTCCAGTGGGTAGCCCTGGGTTTCGGGGTTGTTGTAGTACGCATTCGCAAAGCTATTGATATTGCGTTCCAGCGAGTTGCCGATGAGCTGGTTTTCGAGGCGGTTGCGCAAGTACATCGCGCTGGCTGCAAAGAGGATGCTCAGCGTGATTGCAAACAGGGAAAAGGACAGGAATATGCGGCTACGCAGCCTACGTCGATAGGGAAGCATCCGTATCGCCCATGCGGTAGCCAATGCCATGTCGGGTGTGAATCAGCGACTTGTCAAAAGGTTTATCGATCAGGGTTCGCAGCCCATGAATATGGACGCGCAGGGAATCGCTGTCGGGCAATTGCTCACCCCACACATATTGTTCCAGCTGGTGGCGTGTTACCACCGACGGACTGGCTTCCATCAGCACTTGTAACAATTTCAGGCCAATCGGGTTGAGCTGGATATCCTTGCCGGCCCGGTTGACCGTCAATGCATCAAGATTGTAGGTGAGATCGGCCACCTTGAGCAGTCGGCTCTTGGGCCCCTTGCTGCGG
>CAYOLM010000237.1:0-2879 GCA_964404785.1 uncultured Mizugakiibacter sp. | reverse complement strand
CTCGAAGTGGCCCGATTGCATCAATACCAAGCGGCTTTGGAGATCGATTATCAAGAGTTGTCGACTGCCGATCTAGTTGCCGTCAAAGCTGGTTATTTTGATGCCGTGTGCTGTATGGAAATGATCGAACACGTCCCCGACCCGGTGGCCTTGATTGGTGATCTTGCGGCACTACTGAAGCCGGGTGGCCAGTTATTTCTGTCTACACTCAACCGTACCCCGTTAGCTTTTGCTGCGGCCATCGTCGGTGCCGAATATATTCTGCGGCTCGTCCCCCGGGGCACGCATCGCTATGAGCAGTTCCTGCGTCCGTCAGAACTTGCAAGAATACTCAGGCAAGCTGGCCTGCAACTCGATGAGCTGGCCGGCATCGGCTACGAGCCCTTTAGCCATCAGGTCTGGATTCGGCGCAACCCTGCCATCAACTATCTGCTAGCTGCCCACAAGCCGCTATGAAGCTTTCTTCTCCTCCTGGGATCCGGGGCATATTGTTTGATCTGGATGGCACGTTGGTGGACAGCGCCGCCGACCTGTATGCCGCGCTACTGCCGTTGCTGCAGGCTGAGAATCGCGTTCCTCCCGAATACGCTCAGGTGCGCCAGGTCGTTTCACAAGGGGCTATGGCGATGCTGCGCGTGGCCTGGCCGGATGAGGATGTAGCGGCTATCAAGACCCGCATGCCGGCTTTTCTGGAGAATTATGCCAGCATGTTGACGACCCATACCCGATTATTTCCAGGCATGGGCACGCTGCTAGCCCGTATTGAAGCGGCTGAGCTTCCTTGGGGCGTGGTGACCAACAAGTCGGCGGCCTTGACCCATCCCTTGCTGGAGGGACTGGGTTTGTTACAACGTGCCGCGGTGGTGGTGGCTGGCGATACGCTGGCTGTGAAAAAGCCCCATCCGGAACCGGTTCTGCATGCCTGCCATCTGGCGAACCTGGTACCTGCAGAAACGCTGTTGGTAGGCGATGATCGACGTGATGTCGAAGCCGGGCGCTCAGCAGGACTACGTACGGTGATCGTGCGTTGGGGGTATCTGGGTGGAGACGATCCGGCAATGCTAGGAGCTGATATGGTCGTCGACCACCCCAAGGATATAGCGGCTTTGCTAGGCTTGGCATGAATTCAGCAGCGACGCCCTGGGCCAGTTATGTAGCCAAGTGGGCGGCTGAGCGTTCTATACGCCGCTTGTTACTAGGCTTTGTCCCCGATCCGGGTACTCGGGCCTTACTGGCGTTGTTCCACGAGCTGCTTGAGCCGTTGTTCGTGGGGCGTGAGTCGCATGTGGCCGCCACCAAGCTTGCTTGGTGGGTAGACGAGTTGCCGCGGATCATTGCTGGCAGCGGGCGGCATCCGCTGTGCCAGGCCCTTGCCGCGGACTCACGCAGTCACCGGCTCGATAAGGCTCAATGGCAAGCTCCGGCACTGGCCGCGATGCATGCACTGCAGCGCGATACCGCCACCGACTTTATGGCGCAGCGACGCGCTGCTGAGCATTTACTGGAGCCATTTGCCCGACTTGATACCTGGTTCCATTTCGGAACCGGCGTCGACTTTGAGCGTAGTCGCGCAGTTGCCAGTTTGCTGTTTCTCAGCCAGGATCTTAGCCATCTCCCCCAAAGGCTGGATCAGGCCTGTTTGCCGCTGCCCATGCAAAGCTTGGCCCGGCATAGCTTGAGTCGAGAGGATCTGGCCGGTCACAGCGCGGCACGTGAGGCGGCGTTGCGTGAGTACTTTCTGGACTTGATTCAGGCTTACAAGCAAGGTGATCAATTAGCCGGGCCGTTGAATGCCTGCTGGATGGCGGAAGCCTGGCATGACCAGCGTAATCTGCAGCGTGCTTGTCGACCGGGTCGGGAACCATTACAGAGTTACCTTGATAACCGCCACAAGCTGGAGCTGCGCTCGGCGTGGGTCGTCTGGTCGGCGGTTCGTTCGATGCGATATGCAGTAGCACATTCTACGGATGCTCATCGCGGGCCTTGACAGCCGTAGGACCTACCCCCATAACCCACTATCCAAGTTCGACTTGCCCGCTTGTTTGAGGAACCTTCATGCCTAGCGAATCACCGTCCCCCCGCAGTATGCCCGACGTAGCCGGTGAGATTGAGCCACACAGAGCCGGTCAACTGGAGTGGGTCGGCATGGATGGTATTGAAGTGCCGGTGCTACTGGTCGGTCAGAATGGGGAGATACGGGAAGTGGGAGCCCGGGTCGATGCTTTCGTTAATCTGGTGCACCCGCAGGCGCGGGGTATTCACATGTCACGTCTGTATCGGTTGGTGGATGAGATTCTCACCCGCGAACCTTTCTCTCCCTGCAGCGTACGCAAATTGCTGCATGGCTTTCTGGACTCACATGAGCAGTTATCCTCCATGGCCCGTGTGCATATTGCTTTCGATTATCGGGTACGTCGCCCATCCCTGGTCAGTGGTCTCAGTGGTTGGCGTTCCTATCCGGCGACAGTAACTGGGGAAATGCGCAAGCGTGAGTGCCAGCTGGAGTTGGGGGTTGCGGTGAGTTATTCATCAACCTGTCCATGCTCGGCAGCCTTATCGCAACAACTGGTGCAGGAACGTTTTGTGGAAGATTTCCCCACTGCTGCCGAGATTAATCGTGAGGCGGTTCTGCAATGGCTTGGTAGTGAGCAAGGGCAGGTCGCGACACCGCATGCACAACGCAGCCGTGCTGATGTACAGATACGCATCGGTAACCGCTTTGATTTCCCGTTGATCGACCTGATTGATTTGCTCGAGTCGGCGCTGCAGACCCCGGTGCAGGCGGCGGTCAAACGCGAGGATGAGCAAGTGTTTGCACGCTTGAATGCCGAAAATAAGATGTTTTGTGAGGATGCCGCACGGCGTATGCGACAGGCGCT
>CAYOLM010000236.1:0-2883 GCA_964404785.1 uncultured Mizugakiibacter sp. | reverse complement strand
TAGTTGGATTGATCAAAGCGATGTAGATGGCGGCTATGCCCAGAGTCGAGTTGTAGCCGTTGCCGAAAACGATACCCCAGTCGCCGTTGTGGAAGCGGCGGATGATGGGGGTGCCAAAGGTTTTTCCTAGGTCAGTACCACAAGCAGCGTTGTTGGCACAAAACAATGTTGGAGTGATCTCTTTGACTACCAGGCTGGAGGCATTGGTTTGGCTGAACTGGCTGGGATGGGTGATATCCAGTGCATAGATAGCCTGACCACCGCCTCCGAGTCCACCCACCAACCAGGTATGCCAGGCACCCTGATAGAACAGGTCGCCGGTACCGGGCGTGGCATCGACAAAGTACTGATGGTCGTAATTCGGACTGGCGTAGTTTTTTAAGTCGGTGAGGATATCGGAGGGTACGAAAGCGAGCACTTCCTTACCGTTGTTGGTGGCCTGAATATAGTTGCCGCTGCTGTCGTAGGCCCCTGCTTGGAAGCCGTGCAGCATGCCGTCGTTACCACCGACATAGACAATATTATTGCGCGTTGCCTCGGCCTTCTTGAAAGCGCTATAGCTTTGTGAACTTACCGCATTCTCAGGCTCGGTAGCGGAGGGATATTCTGCATCCGCCCAGGTGTTGGAGTAGGTCCTCGCGGGGGGGCCGACCCAGGTCGGGCTGGAATCGACAATATCACCGAGCACGCTGCTACGGGTTCGCAAGGTGCCTCCCGTTTGTGATTGCTCTTGAGAACGCCCGCCACGAATGTAATCGAGTAATTGCGGACCGGTGGTCGAATTGCCCAGGTCGGCTTGCTGGGTAGCTGCCAGGGCCGACCAGGCAAAGGGAATGCCTTTACCCTTTACATCATTCCAACTAAGAATGGTACGCGATGACGGTGATTGCACTGTGATGGTTTTCAATGCCTGCCCCTGGGCGTTAGTGCCCATGGCCGGGCAAGCCCCGCCGGTCAGTACGCAGGAGCCGTCCCAGTTGGCCGTATTGGCAATCTGCAAGAACCCCTGGGTATCGTGGGTGAAGGAATAGGCGGTCAGCTGGCCCCACCAGTTTTGGGGATGAAACAGGGAGAAATAGACCTGGGTATCGGTTTTGACTTCGCTGGCTTGTTGGGTATTGACCGTAGCTGAACTCGATGACTGACTACGGTTAACAATGCTGAACAGGGTGCGCTGCAGCGATTTCACAAACACGGTGGGGTTGGAGGCACTTAGAAAACCCCCGTGTCCGTCCACACCACCATGCCAGAGGTTGTCGATCAGTGTAGGATTATTCCCTCCATTTGTTGGAAAAGGATCGGGCCACGCAGTAGTACCGGTCTGCAGTTGCGCGTAGACGGCAGACTGGGCCGCCGTGGTGCTTGTTCCAGGGTGTTTGAGTTGATAAGCGGTAACCAGCGTAGGGGTTATACCCAAGCCGATATCGAAAGTAACCAGATGCTGCCAGAACGCGGGATCACCACCGCTGGTGGCGACATCGTTGGCGAGATTGGGCTGGAGATCGTGTTCCCAGTAGTAGAAGGCGACATCGGCAAAAGTATCGGAATGGCCATCTTTATAGGGGCTGGCCGGCGAGTACTGATAGCTGGCCCCATTGGGCCCGGTGATCTGCGAGCCCTTTTCACCGTCTGCATTGCCGACATTGGGACTGTTGTTGCCGTGCCATCCGCCATCCGTCACGAACACCAGGTAATTCTGCCGGCAGGAAAGGTAATCTTTACCATTATTGGCCGTTTTCTCTGCACTATTGGTACCCCAGGGTGCTTGGGCGTCCGGGCTCAGGCTGAGCCAGGTACCGATACCTTGCAGGGCAGTACGTGAAGGCGTGCCACCCCACGCGGCACCTGGAGTATTGAATAGATTGGACAGAAAAGCCGCACGCTGTGTGTCACCAAAATTCTTAGTCGTCACAGCTAGCGGAACAGCTCCGCTTTTTGACATGCTGGTCAGCAGACTGAAATCGACCCGAAACCCTTTGGGTAGGCCCATAAAGGCCTGCGAGACCCCGGCGCGCGCCAGCAGGATATGCGAACGGTAGTATTGGTACCAATTAGCAAAGTTCTGTAATTCCGCAGACGGCGTGCGCACGACTGGCGAGCCATCACCCTTGATATACACATATTTTCTGTCGTCATTCACATAGGTGTGATACGGGGCAGGCGAGGTAGGCAGCAGTGATGGTGGAGAGCATTTATTTTTGCTGGACACGCCGTTGCTATTGGTGGTAACGGTAGCCGGGCAAATCTGTATCCGGGTAAAATTTGATAGTGAATCCCAGTCGTTACTGGTACCTGGGCGTGGGCCAAAATAATTAAAATACGTAGCTGGCCAAAATGGACGATGACTTTTTTTGGCCCATCCGCTCGCTGTGTACCAGGCCGTGGGGCCACCATGGCTATAGTTGCTATCATTACCAGCGAAGCCGTTGTTAGCAGTATCGCTGTTGATGTTGTCGCTATCATTCCAGACCTTGATTGAACGAAAGCCCTTAGTTGTATCTTCCGGATTCTGGTAGGCCTTGCCCGGCTTGGCATCCGGCCATTGCCATTGCTTGGCCTGGGCATTCCAGTGGCAGGCCCCGACGGGCGTTGTGGCAGACGGTGGATTGTTCTGACTTTCCGGATACGGTGCCGCGCAGGCCCAGGGCGTGTAGGTAACGGCTGGATCGTAGTAATTGGGGTTGGTGAAGCTATTGCGGTAATTGGCCGCGTGCTTGTTGTTGGCTTTGAAATCGGGGCCTTGATCTTGGTAATTATACCCGCCATAAACCAACGGGTAACCATGCGGAAATCCAACAGCATACCCTGTCACCCGATTGCCCAGAAACTCCCACTGCATCGACCCGGAATCATCCAGCATAAAGATGATATTGGGAGCAATGC
>CAYOLM010000235.1:0-2915 GCA_964404785.1 uncultured Mizugakiibacter sp. | reverse complement strand
TGCAGGGTTTGCTCACCCTTGGCACTACGTTGTGCCAGGGTCTGGTACACCGCATATTGCGCCGGGCTTGGGTGAACATAGGCCAGGCCTACGTCCGCGGCCAGATAAGCCAGGTGACTGCGTAGCCTGGCCTCGTGCAGTAGGCTGCCTTCGCTGGAGTGGATGTTCAGCTGGACCACCGCCTGGATGGCCTGATCGAGAGCGGTGATGGCCGGTTGGGCCTGGGTCGCGGCCAGATGCCGCTGGTGAACCGCTGCACGCAGGCGGTACCGGGTGTTGATGGCCTGATTGATGCTTCGATCAAGATGATCGAGGGTGTTGTGAATCTGCATCTCCAGGGCCAGCCGGGTCTTTAGGTCGGCGGGATTAGCCTGCAGACGTGGGTCCAGATTGACCTTGAAGCGGGCTTCGCTGTGCTGTTCACCGTAGGTCAATACAACATGATAGGTCCCTGGTACGACCACCGGGCCATCCACCTCGTCGGTTAGACCACCGGCGGCGATGGGGGGCTCAAAGCCGGTCGCTTCGGTCGCATCCGGGTAACGCAGGTTCCACTGCAATCGGTTCATACCCGGAGTAATTGCGGTGAGCTTGCGCAGGGCATCTGCCCGCTTCCGGGTGGGTTCGAAGCGGGCACTGTCGGAAGGCTTGCTGGTGGTGCGGGTTTTCAGGTGCAGGGTAAAGCTGCGTACAAGCTGTCCTGAGGCATCGGTGAATTCCAGATGTACCGGGGTCTTGCCGTGGTAGTTGCTGGGGATGTGGAAAAACACCGTGGCCCCAAAGGGCGGATTGGCCCCCGCCGCCGTAGCCCGTTTGGCATAAGCACTGATGCGATAGGCATGGCTGAGCCAGGCGGATTGCGGGGCGAACACATGGCCGGTATCGGCAACGAGTCGGGGGCTGTGAGTGAGCTGTTCAAGCACAGACAGGTTATCCAGCACCCAGAAGGCACGACCATGAGTGGCGGCCACGACCATGCCCTGGCGGGTGTCGATGGCCAGGCCACGCACCTGCACGCGGGGCAGTCCTTTGCCGACGACCTGCCAATGCGCACCGCCATCGAGACTGGCGAAGACCGAGTTCGAGGTGGCTAGGAACAGCAGTTTGGCATTGTTGGGATCCTGGCGGATGTCCATGGCATATTGGTCGCTCGGCACCCCGCTGGAAATTCTGCTCCAGTGGCAGCCAAAATCACTGGTCTTGAACACATACGGATGGAAGTCATCCCACATATAGCGGCGTGCAGTCAGATACGCCGTGCCCACGGCAAAGTAGGAAGGCTCGATGGCGGTAATCCGCGACCATTTCGGCAATGTAGCTGGCCGGGCGGCGAGCCAGTGGCTGCCACCATCACGGCTTACATGCACCAGGCCATCGCTGGAGCCAGCCCAGATTACCTGAGCATTCAATGGCGAGGCGGCGATTGAGGCTAGCGACGGATAGATCTCGGCTCCGGACTGGTCGAGATCCACGGGCCCACCGGTTTGCTGCTGAGTGGCCGCGATATTGCGGGTGAGGTCGGGGCTGATGCGTCGCCAGGTATGGCCGTGATCGTTGCTTTCCAGTACGTACTGGGAGCCGAGCAGTAGCTGATCGCGGTTGGCTGCCGAAAACAGGATCGGGTGAACCCAACCGAAACGATTACGCAACTCGTAGGAGGCGGCGCCCTCACGATAATTTGGCCACGGGCTGACGCTCTGATATTGCCCGGTTTTACTGTCGTACTTCAGGAAGATGCTGTAGTAGCCGGCCCCGTAGGTGATACTCGGCTTGCCCGGCTGCGGAACCACTACGGTACTTTCGCCGTAAGCGACTGAATGCCAGGCGCTGAGTGGAATCATGCCGTCCACCGAGGCACTGGGTCCCTCGAATGACCCTTCGTCCTGCTGCGCACCATAGATGTGGAACGGGAATTGATGATCCAAGTTAACGTGGTAGAACTGTCCGGTCGGCTGGTTGTGCTCAGTGCTCCAAGTAGCTCCGCCATCGGTACTTACTGTGGCCCCACCGTCGTTGCCCTCGAGGATGATCTTCGGATTGTGCGGATTGATCCAGACGATGTGGTTATCACCATGAGGAGTATGCAGGGCTTGGAACGACTTGCCGGCATTGTGCGATACCCACAAGGCCAACACGTTGGGAACATAGATGGTGTCGGGATGGGTCGGGTCGATGAAAATGGCCATGTAGTAGAACGCACGCTGGCGCAGTTCCCATTGATGATTGACCCGCTGCCAGTGGCCACCACCGTCATTGGAACGGAAAATTCCGCCGTCTTTGGCCTGGATGATGCTGTAGAGCACGTTCGGGTTGCTGGCCGAGACCGCTATCCCCATTTTTCCGAGCACCCCTGTTGGCAGGCCTGGATGGCGGGTCATGTTGGTCCAGTGTTCGCCGCCGTCGGTGGTCTTCCAAAGACCACTGCCGGGGCCGCCGCTGGAGAACTTCCAGGGGCTGCGATAGGCCTGCCAGGTGGTGGCATACAGGACCTGGGGGTTGCTGGGGTCCATGACTAAATCAACCGCACCGGTCTGGTTATTGACGAACAGAATCTTGTGCCAGGTTTTGCCGCCGTTCGTGGATTTGAAAATCCCACGATGGGGCCCGGATACAAACACGTGGCCCATCGTGGCGGCATATACCACCTCGGGATTCTTCGGATCGACCACCAGTCCCATAATGGTGTGGGTGTCGCGTAGGCCTGCGGTATGCCAGGTTTTGCCGGCGTCATTGGACCGGAACACGCCATCACCAGAAATCATGTCACCACGAATATCACTCTCGCCGGTGCCGACATAGATCACATGCGGATTCGAGGGGGCCACCGCGATGGCGCCGATGCTATCGCTGTTGCCGGGCAGGGTGCCGTCGCTGATGTTGATCCATTTGATGCCGTAATCGGTACTTTTCCAGAT
>CAYOLM010000234.1:0-2926 GCA_964404785.1 uncultured Mizugakiibacter sp. | reverse complement strand
GATTCGAGGACTTCCGGAACCTGTTCGACCTGGCGATAGATCTCAGCGGTACCGATACGCACCCCGCCTGGATTGAGGGTGGCATCGGAACGCCCAAAAATGATCACTCCAGCGTGCTCGGTGATCTGGATGAAGTCACCGTGGGCCCAGACTTCGGGAAAGCGTTCGAAATAGGCAGCGTGATAACGACTGCCGTGGGGATCATTCCAGAAGGTAACCGGCATGGATGGAAAGGGGGCTTCACATACCAATTCCCCCGCTTTGCCGCGAACCGGCTGGCCGGCATCATCGTAAGACTCAACCTTCATACCCAATCCGCGGCATTGCAACTCGCCCCGGTAGACCGGTAGCAGGGGGTTACCTAAGGCGAAGCAGGAGATGATATCGGTGCCCCCCGAGATCGAGGCCAGCAATACATCAGATTTCACGTCGCGATATACATAATCAAAACTTTCCGGAGCCAGTGGCGAACCGGTCGACAGAATGGTACGCAGGGAGTTAAGTCGGTGCGTTTTCTGTGGCTTGATATGGGCTTTTTCGATAGCCGATAGCCATTTGGCACTGGTACCGAAAATGCTGATTTCCAGTTCATCGGCCAGATCCCACAGGGTATTACCGTCCGGATACGAGGGTGAGCCGTCATAGAGCACCACGCACGATCCGACCGCCAGGCTGGATACCAGCCAGTTCCACATCATCCAGCCACAGGTGGTGTAGTAAAAGATGCGGTCGTCGCGGCTCAGGTCGGTATGCAGAACCAATTCCTTGAGGTGTTGCAACAAGGTACCGCCCGCACCGTGCACAATGCACTTGGGCACCCCGGTGGTACCCGAGGAGTACATGATGTACAGGGGTTGGGCGAAGGGCATCGCCACATAGGGAATATCAATGGAAGAGGTGTCGCTGAGAAAATCTTCCCAGCTTTGGGTAGCCCGCAAACTCGACAAGTCGAGAGTGTTCCCGGAGTAGGGGATGACCACGGTATGTTCGATTGCCGGAATGGCCTCCAGCACCCCGCGTAGTTTTTCCAGGCAGTCGTGGGTCTTGCCCCCATAGGGATAGGCATCGGCTGCAATCAGCACCTTAGGGGCAATTTGTCCGAAGCGGTCGACCACCCCCTTGATACCGAAATCAGGGGAAGTAGACGACCAGATGGCCCCCAGAGCGGCAGTGGCCAGCATGGCGATCACGGTTTCCGGCAAGTTTGGCAGATAGCCAGCTACCCGATCACCGGGTTGTATCCCGATGCCCTGCAAGGCCTGCGCGAAACGGGCGACTTCGGCATACAGTTGGGCGTGGCTGAACTCCCGACGATGACCCCACTCGTTGCGGAATAGCAGTGCCGGGCGATCATCCCGGTGACGCAGCAGGTTTTCGGCAAAATTGAGGTGAACCCCGGGAAACCACTGCGCGCCAGGCATCTTGTCGCCATCAAGCAGAACCGGCTCAAACTCGCCTGTCGCTTGGATGCCACAAAACTCCCACAGCAGTGGCCAGAACTTCTGGGGCTGGCGTACTGAGAACTCCCACAGCGGTGCATAGCGCTGGATGTCGTCATTACCCGTATTGTCGCGCACAAAACGCATGAAGCGCGCCATGTTAGAGCCTTCGGCGCGTTGCTGACTGGGTTCCCAGATTGGAGCGTTCATCGGCTTAGTCCTTCCTTGTGGGGCTTTCTGCATAGACTGTGAGACATCCCCCCGATATCGAGTAGCCAAGATACCAGCAAGCGATACGCCAGGGTGTATTCGAGAGCGGACTGATACAGGTTTGTATCAGGGTAAATTGTTCAGCGGAATCGATGAACCCCGTTGGCTCGGGGAGTGACCTAGTATCAAAATGGGTAACTTGCACAAGCGGACGGTGGCGCCGGATCATCAAGCCTAAGACGGGCTACCATCTCGGCACATGGTCGGCGCAGGCTGCGAACTGAACTATAAGCAACTCAATGGATGGCGGCGGTAAACTCCGGGATAATCTTGAACAGATCACCGACCAGGCCAAAATCGGCTACTTCAAAGATTGGGGCCTCCGGGTCTTTATTGATGGCGACAATGGTGCCTGCATCCTTGATACCGGTCAGATGCTGGATGGCTCCGGAGATGCCAACCGCGATGTACAGCTCGGGAGCAATGATCTTACCGGTCTGGCCAACTTGCATTTCGTTGGGTACGTAGCCAGCGTCCACAGCCGCCCGCGAGGCGCCGACACCGGCACCTAGGGCATCGGCGAATTGATAGATAAGTTCGAAATTCTCCGCGGATCCAAGCGCTCGACCACCGGAAACCACCTTGGCGGCACTCTGTAGATCGGGTCGATCACTCTTGCCTTGCTGCAGCTTGACGAAACGCGTATGGCTGGGAAGGGTGACCTCGGGGCTGGCAGATTCGATGCTGGCGGCAGAGGCGCCATTGGCGGTACCAGGCCAGGATGCGGTACGCACCGTGCCGAGTACCGTTTGCCCGGCCGGAGCCTCAACGGTCACCAGAGCATTGCCAGCATAGATTGGACGCTGGAAAGTGTAAGGGCCGTCCACGGCCATGATGTCACTGATCTGGCCGACCCCAAGCAGTGCGGCGACCCGAGGCAGCAGGTCTTTGCCAAAGGTGCTGGAGGGGGTCAGCAGATGGCTGTAGCCCGCAGCTAACGCCACAATTTGCGGGGCGAATACCGCAGCCAGGGCGTGTTCATTTTCGCTTCGCGTTACGGCAATGACCTTGCTAACACCGGCAAGCTTCGCGGCTTCAGCGGTCGGTACATCGGTAGCACTACCCAGAACCAGTACGTGAATCTCACCACCGATTGCCGTGGCGCAGCTTACGCATTTGCCCGTAGCGGGGTTAAGGTGGCCGTTCAGATGTTCGGCAACGATCAGGATCTTGCTCATGGTGATTCTCCTGTGATGCTCAGAGCAGGCCCTTGGCCT
>CAYOLM010000233.1:0-2952 GCA_964404785.1 uncultured Mizugakiibacter sp. | reverse complement strand
CGGGTCTTCCATAGATTGCTGGCGCCGCATGCGCGTTTGTACACGGAAATGGTGCATGCCAGTGCGGTCCTGCATGGTGATCGAAGTCGACTGTTGGCCCAGGTACCTGCTGAGCATCCGCTGGCCCTGCAATTGGGGGGCTCGGAGCCGCACGATCTGGCTATGGCGGCGCGGTTTGGCGAGGAGGCAGGTTTCGATGAGATCAATCTGAACGTCGGCTGTCCCTCGGAACGGGTTCAGCAAGGCCGTTTTGGTGCTTGCTTGATGTATGAGCCGCTACGGGTGGGTGAATGCGTACGGGCGATGCAGGATGCGGTACACGTGCCGGTTACGGTCAAGTGCCGCATCGGTGTGGATGAGCAGGATAGTGAGGCTGCTCTGCAGCAGTTTGCCGAGGTCATGATTGAGGCGGGTCTGGGAGTGCTGATTGTGCATGCTCGCAAGGCTTGGCTGCGGGGCCTTTCGGCCAAGGAGAACCGCGAGGTTCCAGCTCTGGATTACGGCCGGGTCTATCGCCTGAAGCAGGCCTTTCCGGGTTTGCGGGTGGTTATCAATGGAGGTATTCGTGACGTGGTGGCGGTCCACGATCATCTTGGCAAGGTCGATGGGGTCATGCTGGGCCGGGCGGCTTACCATGATCCCTATGTACTGGCGGGTATTGATGCAGATTTGTGGGCTACCAGTAGCCCAGATCGTAACGAAGTTCTGGTATCGATACGTCCCTATGTCGAAGCCGAATTGGCCCGGGGCACTCCATTGCGACATATAGCCCGGCACCTGCTCGGGCTGTACCATGGGCAACCTGGAGCACGGCATTTCCGACGCCTGCTCAGTGAACGGATGCGGGACCCACAGGCAGGTTGGGAAACACTTGAGCAGGCCATGCGGGCACTGTGCTTGCCGACACCCGGTTCAGCGAGGGTTCCGCTACTTGGCGACTGAACCAGCGAGAATGGCTCTATAGTCTGCTTTCAGTATCATGCTTACCATGTCGCGAATCCGTATCTTCACCCTGACCATACTTCTGGCCGTGCTGGCACTGCCAGCTTGGGCTCGCCTGCAGCCTGCCATGACCTTGGAACAGGCGGTGCAGAAAGTGCAGCGGGAAACCGGCGGTAAAATACTCTCAGCTGGGCGCTTGCGTTTAGGTCGGCATGAGTTGCTATATCGCATCAAGGTACTCACCCCCAAAGGGGTGGTGAAGGTTATACAGGTTCGGACCCGACTCGAGGAGAAACACTGATGCGCATTTTGCTGGTTGAGGATGAAGCACCGTTACGCGAAACTTTGGCAGCACGATTAAAACGCGACGGATTCGCCGTGGATGCCGCAGCGGATGGTGAGGAGGGTATGTTTTTGGGCCGCGAAGTCCCGTTCGATATTGCCATCATCGATCTGGGTTTACCAAAAATGTCGGGTATGGATCTAGTCAAGGTATTGCGTGAGGCCGGACAGGATTTCCCGATCCTCATCCTTACCGCACGCACCTCCTGGCAGGATAAGGTCGAGGCGCTCAAGTTTGGTGCCGATGATTATCTGGTCAAGCCTTTCCATATCGAGGAACTTCTGGCTCGTGTCAACGCGCTGGTCAGGCGTGCCAGTGGTTGGTCGAAACCGACGCTGCAATGTGGTTCGGTGGTAATGGATACCACGGCACAGACGGTTGCTGTAGATGGCAAAACAGTTGACCTGACCAGTTATGAGTACAAGGTTCTGGAATATCTGATGCTGCATGCGGGGGCCTTGGTTTCCAAGGCCGATCTTACCGAGCATATTTATCAGCAGGACTTTGATCGTGACTCGAATGTGCTGGAAGTTTTCATTGGTCGCCTGCGTCGTAAACTCGATCCCGAAGGGGTGCTGAAACCGATTGAAACCGTACGGGGTCGAGGTTATCGTTTCGCCTTGACTCGTAGCGAAGGCGATGCCGGCTGAACAGCGCCGCCTATCGTTGTTGGCGAGATCCGCGCTGGCCTCGTCACTGGCGCTGGTCGCTTTTCTCGGCATCACCGGGTTCGTGCTTGCACATGCCTATTATGAAGGGGCGCTGACAGCACAAAACCAGCGTCTGCAAAGTTATCTATACGCTTACCTGGCCCGTTTCGATGTACGCCGCGATGGCCGTCTGATTCCTCCGGATACGGTACCTGATCCGGATTTTGACCGGCCCGGTTCGGGCTTGTATGCCGTCGTCACCGGTAGCGAAGGGCAGTATTGGGCCTCGCGTTCCGCGCGTGGCCGGGGCCTTGGGTTCAAAACCATGCTGCCTCCAGGAGTGCGTCGCTTTCAGGGTCCGGTTGCCAGTAGTGCCGGAAAGGTGTTTCTGCTCAGCCTGGGGGTAGCTTGGGATGTGCCTGGACACCCAGCTTTACGGCTGAGTTTTCATATCGCCGAATCGGATGCCGGTTTCGAAAGCCAGATTGATGCTTTCCAGCACACCCTGGTGTTGTGGCTGTCCGGTTTGGGTCTGGCATTGCTGGTCATGCAGCAACTGCTATTGCGCTGGAGTCTGTGGCCATTGCGGAGAGTGCGCCAGGAGTTGCGTGCGGTACAACGCGGTGAGAACGAGCAGCTTTCTATGGACTATCCGAAGGAACTGAGTGGCTTGACTCAAGGTTTGAATATCTTCATCGAAAGCGAGCGACAAAGCCTGGTTCGGCAACGCAATACGCTGGCCGATCTTGCCCATAGTCTGAAGACCCCGTTGGCGGTGATTCGGGCCCGCTTCGAGGCGGATGGACGTAATTCCTGTGCTGATGAAGACATTCTGGAGCAGGTAAGACGTATGGATGATCTGGTTGCCTATCAGCTATCCCGAGCCTCGGTATCAGGACGGGCAACCTTTGCCACCCCGGTGAATGTTGCCCAGCAGGCCGAGGTTTTGGTACGTGGTCTGGAAAAGGTCTATGCACAAAAACAGGTACTTTGTGAGTTTGAAATCGATGAGAATGC
>CAYOLM010000232.1:0-2961 GCA_964404785.1 uncultured Mizugakiibacter sp. | reverse complement strand
AAGGCGTGGAGATGGTTATGCCGGGTGACAACATCAAGATAGTGGTGACACTGATAGCCCCGATTGCGATGGAGGATGGCTTACGCTTCGCGATTCGCGAAGGTGGCCGTACCGTCGGTGCGGGCGTGGTCGCCAAGATTTTCGAGTAACAGATAATTAAGTCATCGCTCTTCATGCGGAGGGTTGATCCGTATGAAGCCTAAGCAAATATGGGTGGGTTGCAAGCTCACCCGAGCTGTCAAGAGGTGCAACACGTACGCCAGTAGCTCAATTGGCAGAGCAGCGGTCTCCAAAACCGCAGGTTGGGGGTTCGATTCCCTCCTGGCGTGCCAGCACAGTTCAAACTTGCCGGTACGGATTGGATAACTGGACGCATGAGCACGAAAGCAGAACGAAATTCAGACGCGAATAATGCTTTCGATAGGGTCAAACTGGTGTTGGCCACGATAGTGTTGTTGGCGGGAATTGGTGGGTATTATTATTTTGGGCAGGTGGTGCAGTCCATGCGCGTCATGGGGGTGCTGGCCGCCATCCTGATTGCTGCGGGCATTGCAGCATTTACCGGCTTCGGTCGCATGACGCGATCCTATGTGCGTGAGTCACAATTCGAAATGCGTAAGGTTGTGTGGCCGGGGCGTGATACCGTGCTGCGCACCACGATTGTTATTGCGATTGCCGTGATAATTATTGCGGCTCTGTTGGGTTTGATCGATTTCATCCTGAAGAAGATCATTCTTGACTGGTTGCTGAAAGTTGGCGGATAAGGAGTAGGGCATGAGCAAGCGTTGGTATGTCGTCCATGCCTATTCAGGCTACGAAAATGCGGTCAAAAAATCGTTATTAGAGCGCATCCATCGAGCTGGCATGGAGGAAAGATTCGGGGACGTTTTGATTCCTACCGAAGAAGTATTGGAGATGCGTGGAGGCCAGAAGCGGCGGAGCGAGCGCAAGTTCTTCCCCGGCTATGTACTGGTGCAGATCGAGGTTTCCGAGGAAAGTAAGGCGATCAAGATTGACGACGAGTGTTGGCACCTTGTCAAAGAGACTCCGAAAGTGCTCGGTTTTATCGGTGGCACTTCGGCGCGCCCCCTGCCGATCAAAGATACGGAGGCCGAGGCCATACTTCAGCGGGTTCAGGACGGTGTCGAAAAGCCTCGTCCCAAGGTGCTGTTTGAAGCTGGCGAAATGGTACGAGTGGCCGAAGGACCCTTCAAGGATTTCAATGGAGTCGTCGAGGAAGTCAACTACGACAAGAGCCGGTTACGGGTCGCGGTACTGATTTTTGGGCGTTCGACCCCAGTCGATCTGGAATTCAGCCAGGTGGTTAAAGCCTGAGTATTGGTATACAATGGTCGATTCCTTAGGCAGGAACCTGGGGAATGAGTGCAAGGATGAAGCATTGATTCAAGCTGGGGCATATGCAGCCTCGGCCCGATGGGGAGCCGTGCAGGCGCTGGTACCCGGAGAACTTCATGGCAAAGAAAGTTGTTGGATACATCAAGTTACAGGTCAAAGCGGGACAGGCCAATCCGTCGCCTCCCGTAGGGCCCGCACTGGGTCAGCGCGGCCTGAATATTATGGAATTTTGCAAAGCATTCAATGCCGCTACCCAGAAAATGGAGCAGGGTATTCCGATTCCCGTCGTGATTACGGCTTATTCGGATCGTAGCTTCACATTCATTACCAAGACACCTCCAGCGAGCATTCTGATCAAGAAGGCTGCTGGGGTCAGTTCGGGATCCAAGCGACCGAATGTCGACAAGGTCGGCAAGATACTGACTCGTCAGCAGCTTGAAGAGATCGCCACTACCAAGTTGCCAGACCTGACTGCGGCGGATATGCATGCGGCGGTACGTACCATCGTGGGTAGTGCCCGCAGTATGGGCGTGCGTACGGAGGAGGATTGACCCATGGTTCATCTCAGCAAGCGTTATAAGTTGATGCAAGATGCGGTCGAACCTGGCAAGACCTACGCGATCGAGCAGGCCTTGCAGCTCGTCAAGGATAATGCCAAGGCAAAATTCGTGGAGTCAGTCGATATCTCTGTCAGGTTGGGGATCGACGCTAGGAAGTCGGATCAAGGGGTGCGCGGATCATCGCTGCTGCCTCATGGAACCGGCAAGACCGTTCGGGTAGCCGTCTTTTGCCCAGCGGGCGAAAAGGCGGAGGCTGCCAAAGCTGCTGGCGCTGATGCGGTTGGTATGGAAGACCTGGCTGAGCAACTGCGGGCAGGAGACCTCAATTTCGGTCGGATCATCGCATCTCCCGATGCCATGCGCGTAGTAGGCAAGCTCGGCCAGTTGCTGGGTCCTCGCGGATTGATGCCAAACCCCAAAGATGGTTCGGTCTCGGCCGATGTGGTGACAGCGGTAAAGAATGCCAAAGCGGGTCAGGTCAAATTTCGCAACGATAAGGGCGGCATCATTCACTGCACGGTAGGCAAGGTTGATTTCGAAGTCGCAGCGCTCAAGGACAATATCAACATGTTGGTTTCTGAGCTGCTGAAGCTCAAGCCGGCATCATCTAAAGGTCAGTATTTACAGAAAATTTCGGTGTCCAGCACTATGGGTCTCGGGGTGATTGTGGACTCTTCGACGCTGGCAACCAGCAAGTAAAGCGGATCATCCTGATGTTAGATGGATGGTTCGTTTTGAGGGCGACCCAACTGTTATGCAGTTGGTGAAGCCGTCAAAGACCGTAGGTATCTACGAGCCCGTTTTATTGAGGAAGATCGCGTGCTCAAGGGTGTAATTGGGTCACTCCCGGCCTGCGTAGATGGTGTTGCCTGTATCAGAACTTCTGGACGGCCACCAATACGACGTCATTCGGCGTCAACGGAGTCGATGGAGCGACACCGTCATCGCAAGGGTGGAGTGCGTAGGATTCGCACCTATCCGGATCGGAGATAGCAATGCCGCTCAATCTTACACAAAAGAAAGAGCTTGTTGCCGATCTGGCGAA
>CAYOLM010000231.1:0-2963 GCA_964404785.1 uncultured Mizugakiibacter sp. | reverse complement strand
CGTTATGCCAGCATCCAGGCACCTTCTTCCTTAGCGATTCGTAACTGGCAACACGATGCTCGGAAATTTCGGCCCGGTTCTGTGGTCGAATAGAGAAGCAAGCATCATATCCCGAGATTTTCGGGTGTCGGAGGCAACCATGAATATCCCTATTTTTCGACCCTTGCTGATCGCTGCAGGACTTGTCGGCTTGAGTGCCTGCGTAACAGTTCCCAAGAATCTCAGTGGACAGTTCTCCGCCATTACTCCGCAACAGGCCAGTGCCGGCAGCGTGTCAGGTACCCAGGTACGCTGGGGTGGGCAGATTATCCGCACCCGCCCTGCCCAGGGTGATACCTGCTTTTATGTGCTGGGCAAGCCCCTCGATAAGAGCAATGCCCGTCCCGCCCAGCGCGGTGATTCGATCGGCCGCTTTATCGCCTGTAAGAGCGGTTTTTTCGATCCCGAAGTCTATGCCAAGGGCCGCGACCTTACTGTAACGGGTACCTTGCATGGGGTAGTCACCCAGAAAATAGGTAGCTACGAATATCCCTATCCACGGATCGAGGCCACAGCCGTACATCTGTGGCCACCCCGCCCGCGCTATCGGCACAGGGATAACAACTGGGGCTGGAATGGCTATAACCCCTATTGGGGCTGGGGCCCATATTTCTCCCCATGGTGGTACGGCTCGTACTGGGCTCCTCCGGTGTACTTTGTACCCCACGCCAAGCCATCCTCACCAACCAAGAAATAAGGCTGCCTGTTACAAATATTCAGCGTGATGCGATCGGCACCGATAGTTTTTCGCTACGGTCGCTCAGCCTGGCGGCCAGTGCAGGGAGCGACCAGCAAGCAGGTGCAGGTGTAGATGGAATACGGTTTGCCCACCATCGGCGTTGGTATTGAAAACACAGCGATAGCCCTGCTCGGCAAAACCTTGCTGGCGCGCATACGCCGCAGCGGCCAACACCAGTCGGCCCAGAAGTTCCACATCACCTGCCGTTGCCGCATCCAGATTGCGGATGGGTTTCTTGGGGATAAACAACACATGCAGTGGAGCCTTGGGGGCGATATCGCGAAATGCCAGGATATCGTCATCTTCATAGACAATATCGGCAGGAATCTCGCGGCGGATAATCTTGGCAAACAAGGTATCGCTCATGTTGACCTCTCGATTCAATCGAAATTGTTCAGTCTATGGTCTGGCGACTACCAAAGGCATGCGCCAAGGTACTGCGATCAATAAACTCGATTTCCCCACCAATAGGTACACCATGGGCAAGCCGGGTCGCGCGCACTCCTGCATCCCGACCTATACCGGCGATGTAATGGGCCGTCGCCTCACCTTCGACCGTGGGGTTGGTGGCAATAACAAGTTCCTGAATATTCTCTTCTTCGAGGCGTTGCTGTAACAAACCCAGGCCCAGTTCAGCCGGGCCCATACCATCCAGTGGTGAGAGATGCCCGAGCAGAACGAAGTAGAGCCCTCGGTATCCGGTCGCCTGCTCAATGATGGCCAGATCACTCGGCGTCTCGACCACGCAAAGTAGGTGTTCGTCACGGGATTCACCCGCACACAGGCTACACAGTTTTTCTTCACTGAAATTGCGACAACGGTGACAGTTGCCAATCCGCGCCATTGCCGCACCCAGAGCCGCGGCCAAACGCTGGGCTCCGTCACGGTTACGTTCCAGTAAGTGATACGCCATTCGTTGCGAGCTCTTGACCCCCACCCCAGGCAAACAACGTAGCGCTTCGAGCAGTTCTTCGAGCGACTTGGGCACGGCGCTCATGAACACCCCACCGCTTCAACGCCACGGGCGACCGAGCCCACTGGCATAGGGATACGCATCATCTCAACCCTCGCACTCAGAATGGCAATTCCATGCCTGGCGGGAGTTCCAGCCCTGAGGACAAGCCACCCAAGCGTTGCTGACTGGCCTGCGCGACCTTATTGACGGCATCATTGAATGCCGCAGCCACCAGATCCTCGGCCATCTCGGGATCATCTGCAAATACGGTTCGATCAATTTTTACGCTGCGAACTTCGTGCCGGCCACTCATGACTACGTTGACCATGTCGCCTCCTGCGCTGCCGGTAATCTCCATATTGGCCAGTTCTTCCTGCGCACGCTTCAATTCCTCCTGCATGCGTTGTGCCTGTTGCATCATCTGGGCAATTTGGGCTTTCATTTTTGGGTCTCCAGGGGTCGAATGGATTCGGGGATCACACTAGCACCTAGCCGGTTCTGCATATCCTGCAGCAAAGGGTCATTCTGCAAGGCATCGGCAGCCACATTTCGTAATGCTTGACTGGCGCGTTCAGCACGGGCTGCAGGGGCTTCACTGGCATCCTCAGCAACGCAGTGTACCCGTACTGGCTTGCCAAACAATTTACTCAACTGCTGTTCGAGCTGAGTATCCATCGGGGAGATAGCCAGAGTCATGTTTTTCTGGGCCAGAGCCAGCATCAGGGTACTGCCCTCTCGGCCGCGCAAAACCGACTGCTGGGCCAACTGGCCCACTGCGCCACCTAGGCCAGCCTGCTTGACGATCCTCTCCCATGCATCGGCGTCATCTGGCAAATCCGGATGCGTCTGGGCTGTAGATAGCGTGGATGGTGAAACAGCCGTTGCGGGGCTAGGATCAAGCTGTATCGCCGCAAGTGGTGCCCTCTGGTTCGGCGACAAGGTCGCAGCGACTGCAGGCGCTGTCCCCACTCCCCCATGAGCTCCTGCTGCGGTTGCGGTGGATACCGGAGGTTTACGAGGTTCTTTCGGGGCCGAAGCAGTCTGCGGTTTGTCAGCGATAGCCACTGGATCCTGATCAGGCCGGAAGGCCAGCATCCGTAGCAGAGCCATCTCAAAACCAGTCGCCGCATCGGGGGCCATGGCTAGCTCGTTGCGTCCACGCAGTGCAAGCTGGTAATACAGCTGCACTTCGGCCGCATCCAGACGCTGGGCCAGTGCCACAATCTCTGC
>CAYOLM010000230.1:0-2971 GCA_964404785.1 uncultured Mizugakiibacter sp. | reverse complement strand
GACTCGATCCCGTTGGTGGTGATCTGTGGCCAGGTGAGCACCAAGGCGATTGGTAGTGATGCGTTCCAGGAGGCGCCCATCAGCAATATCATGGGGGCTTGCGCTAAGCACGTATTCTTGCTGACGGATGCCCGCCGGCTTGAAGCCACCCTGCGCACGGCCTTCGAGATTGCCCGCAGTGGCCGACCCGGCCCGGTGGTGGTCGATATTCCCAAGGACGTACAGAACGCACTGCTTACCTTTGCGGGTGAGGGTGAACTGGCGATTCCCGGCTATCGGGCGCGACTGCGCGCCGTGCAGGAAGCTAGCTTGAGCGACGCCGATTGCAAGGCTTTCTTTGCTGCACTGGGTCGTGCTGAGCGACCGCTGATCTATGCTGGTGGTGGGGTGATTGCCGCCCAGGCATCTCTGGCTCTGCGTACCTTGGTTACAGAGTTTGGGTTACCGGTTACTACTACATTGATGGGCTTGGGGGCGATCGACAGCACCGATCCGCTGGCCTTGCACATGCTCGGCATGCATGGCACGGCTTACGCCAACTATGCGATGGAAGACTGTGATTTCGTGCTGGCCCTGGGGGTACGCTTCGACGATCGGGTTGCCGGGGTGCCCGAGCTATTCGCACCACGGGCCAAGTTTATCGCCCAGATCGATATCGATCCGGTCGAGATTGGCAAGGTGAAAGCGGTGCAGTGGCATCATTGTGGTCCGCTGGCAGCGGCTCTGGAGCAATTGTGCCGCTATGCCGACCACCACGGATTTCGTCCCCGTGTGGATCACCGCTACGCCGCCTGGCACACACACCTGGCCGAACTCAAGCGCGTGCATGCGATGAACTACGATCGCCATAGTGCCCTGCTGCAGCCGTACGCGGTACTGGAAGCGATCAATCGTCATGCTCAGGGTCGGGCCATCGTCAGTACCGGGGTTGGCCAACACCAGATGTGGGCAGCCCAGTATCTGGACTTCCATGAGCCGCGGCAATGGCTGACCTCAGGCTCGATGGGCACCATGGGTTTCGGTCTGCCAGCAGCGATTGGCGCACAGTTTGCCCGCCGCGACGCATTGGTGATCGATATCGATGGCGATGGCAGCATCCGCATGAACATCGGTGAATTGGAAACCGTCACCACCTACGGATTACCGGTCAAAGTCATAGTCTTCAACAACTGTGGAGACGGCATGGTACGGCAATGGCAGAAGTTGTTCTTCAAAGGCCGTTTTGCGGCTTCCGACAAGAGCCTGCATACCAAGGATTTCGTACTCGCCGCACAAGCCGATGGTTTCAAGTGGGCGCAGCGGCTGCAACACCCGGAAGAACTAGAGTCGGTGATGGCTGCGTTCCTCGCTTTCGAAGGCCCAGCCTTTCTGGAGGTGCTGATCGACCCGGATGCCGGGGTATATCCGATGGTTGGCCCCGGCGCCGGTTACGCGCAGATGATAACTGGCGACTTTATTGCCTCGCGTGAGGCTCCTGGGGTGAGCGATGGCTCCAATAACGCGATGTTCTGATCCTCGCTGCACCGGCCCAGGCCGGAGCGACACAATGGAAATACTGCCATGCACGAATCCACTATGAGCCATACCCTCACCATCCTGCTACAGAATGAAGCGGGCGCGCTGGCACGGGTAGCGGGTTTGTTTGCCGCGCGCGGTTACAACATCGACACCTTGACGGTTGCAGCCACCGCTGATCAGTCCATTTCGCGACTGATTCTGACGCTGCGCGGCGACGACGCCAGCATCGCGCAAGTACTGCAGCAGACCCACAAACTGATCGATGTGGTAGAGGTGATCCATCAGTCGGCCACTCCGCCAACAACATGAACCATGCTATGAGCAGTCAGCGGCATGATTCTGCCGCAGATCTGTCGGATAGTGAATTGCTAGGCCTGGCGCATAGCGCTCGTGTGTATGACGTCGCCCACCAATCTGTACTGGAACCAGCCCCCGGATTGTCAGCCCGGCTTAGCCAGTCGGTATTGCTCAAGCGCGAGGACCAGCAGCCGATATTTTCGTTCAAGTTGCGTGGTGCCTACAACCACATGGTTCATCTGGATGCGAAGCAACGCGCACGTGGGGTGATCGCCGCTTCGGCCGGCAACCATGCGCAAGGGGTGGCCCTGGCGGCGGCAAAACTGGGCATTCATGCGCTGATCGTGATGCCGGTCACGGCGCCGCAAGTCAAGGTAGAGGCCGTACGCCGGTTTGGCGCGGGGTGGGTCGAAGTGGTGCTGGCCGGTGATTCCTACAGCGATGCACAAGCCGAGGCGGCCCGACTGCAAGCCGAGCGTCATTACACCTTGGTGCATCCGTTCGATGATCTTCAGGTCATCGCCGGTCAGGCTACGATCGGCCTGGAAATCCTGCGCCAGCATCCTGGCCTGCTGCAGGCGGTGTTTGTGCCCGTCGGTGGCGGCGGCCTGCTGGCCGGGGTGGCGACGTGTATCAAGGCGTTGCGTCCTGAAGTACAGGTGATCGGCGTACAGGCGACCGATGCCGATGCGATGGCGCGTTCCCTCGAAGCCGGTAGGCGTATCAAACTGGCCGAGGTGGGCCTGTTTGCCGACGGCACCGCGGTCAAGCAAGTTGGCGCGCTTACTTTTAAGTTGTGCCGCCGGCATGCCGATGCGATGTTGCGGGTGGATACCGATGCCATTTGTGCGGCGATACGCGATATTTATCAGGAAACCCGCACGGTACCTGAGCCGGCTGGGGCCTTGGCATTGGCCGGATTGAAACAATACCTGGCCCGGCACGGGCCGGGTGAGGGGGCGCTGGTGGCCATTGTTTCCGGCGCGAATATGAATTTCGATCGCCTACGTTTTGTCGCCGAGAGGGCTGAAGTCGGTGAACAGCGCGAAGCCCTGTTTGCGGTGACCATACCCGAGCAACGCGGCAGCTTTCGCCGTTTCTGTGCCACGCTCGGCGAGCGCAGCCTCACCGAGTTCAACTACCGTATCGGTGATGC
>CAYOLM010000229.1:0-2973 GCA_964404785.1 uncultured Mizugakiibacter sp. | reverse complement strand
TTCCAGGAACAGCGTGACAGTGAGTGGCGGGCGCTGTTCGAAGACCACCCGATGCCAGCTCTGGTATTAGGTCAGAACGATGGTTCAATGCTGGCGGTCAATCCGGCGGCCGAACGTTTTTACGGCTATTCGGCAGAAGATCTGTTGGCCTTGGGGGTGTCGGCTTTATGTGGAGATATCGGTACGGACCCCGCCTTGGCATTGTTACGGAGTAGCAAACACCGACACAGCGATGGGCAGATGTTGTCGGTGGAGGTCATCTCCAGCCCCATGCTATACGCTGATCGCCCGGCACGTTTACTGGTGATGCGGCCTCGTACTGAATTCGATAAGACCCATTCGATATTAGAAAGACGCTACCGCGATCTGGTTGAGTCCGGCTTGTGGATGATGTGGACCCAGGATCGTGAGGGTTGTTTGCTGGAGGTCAACCAAGCTGCTGCAACGGCATTTGGGCATGAGTTAGAGACCTTACCGGGGACCCGTCTGGTGGATCTTGTCGATGAGACGGATCGGCAGGTGGTTGAAGTGATGATTGGACGCAGTGTCGAACGCAAGCGCGATACCGGGGTGATTGCCGTTCGTGACAGTCATGGCGAGCGCCGCATGTGGCAGTATCACAGTCTGTTCTATCCGGATGGGAGTCCACCCCATGCTTTGGTGCTGGCCCAGGACATCACCTTGCGTCAGAACTATGAAAGGCGGCTGCGTGAACGCAGCAACCGTGATCCCCTGACCGGTGCCTACAACCGCCGCTTTCTTGAGGAGTTCACAGCACGTTTGGCGGTGGGAGATGAAATGGGCTGCATCATTCTTGATGTGGACCACTTCAAGCGCTACAACGACACCCACGGGCATGTTCGTGGTGATGAAATGCTGGTTGAATTGGCCAGGTTCCTGCGTCGTACCAGTCGCGCCCACGACAGCGTAGTGCGTTTGGGTGGCGATGAATTCCTGTTGTTGCTGCCTGGGGCGAGCGATATGGCACTACGGGAAATTTCCAACCGGTTGATGCAACGCGCCGCACCGGAATTGGGCTTTCGGGTTTCGACGGGATGGGCGCAGCGCGAGGGTGATGAGTCATTGGAACAAACCCTGAATCGGGCCGATCAACAGTTACTCGCCTTGCGTGCCAAGGTCCGCGGACAATCGGCAGGACGCCATTGAGCGCCCATCACGTAGGGGCCAGGCCCGGCGAAAAATGCTTGTCGGGCCCATGGGCTGAGGTAGAAATCAGTAGGCGAATTCTTGAAACAGTGGATCTACCGAGCCTTGCCAGGCTCCGTGGAACAGGGCGAGCTTGTGTTCTGCCGGGGTTTCGTTGGCCTGGGCGATTTCGATCAGTGGTTCGAGGAAACCAGCTTCGTCGGCACCGCTGCAACTCAGCCGGGCTCGGCGTTGCAGCCCGTGGCTGGATATTTCCAGAACCCGCAATGCCAGGTCGCGGACTGTGCCGTTGCCGAAGGGTAGCTGCAGGGCTCGCACGGGTACCTGATCCCGCAGTCGATGTCGATCTTCCCGGCTGAAAGTACGCACCAGATCCCAGGCGGCGTCCAGAGCGGTTGAGTCGTAGAGCAGCCCGGTCCAGAGTGCGGGCAGTGCGCAGATACGGTTCCAGGGACCGCCATCGGCGCCGCGCATTTCAAGAAAACGCTTCAGCCGCACTTCGGGGAAAACCGTGGTCAGGTGATCGTCAAAATCCCGCTGAGTGGGTCGCTCGCCGGGCAGGGCGGGTAAACGACCTTCAAGGAAGTCACCAAAACTCTGTCCGGCGCAGTCCACATAGCGGCCGTTGCGAAGAATGAAGTACATGGGTACGTCGAGCATGTAGTCGATATAGCGCTGATAACCGAAACCATCTTCAAACACGAAGTCGAGCATGCCTGTGCGGTCCGGATCGGTATCGTTCCAGACCATCGAGCGGAAGCTCAGGGCACCGTTGGGACGACCGTCGGTAAACGGGGAGTCGGCAAATAGTGCGGTGGCAATCGGCTGCAGGGCGAGCGCGACCCGAAACTTCTTGACCATGTCCGCTTCGCTGGCAAAGTCGAGGTTGACCTGGACTGTGCAGGTACGGGTCATCATGTCCAGCCCCAGTTGGCCGCGGGTAGGCATGTAGCGGCGCATGATGGCGTAGCGCCCTTTGGGCATCCAGGGGATATCTTCGCGGCGCCACTTGGGCTGAAAGCCCATGCCCAGAAAGCCCAGCCCGAGTTGCTCGGCAATCGCCCGGACTTCCTGCAGGTGCTCGCTTACTTCGCTGCAGGTGGCGTGGACACTCTCCAGTGGAGCACCCGACAGTTCCAGTTGGCCACCGGGTTCGAGAGAAATGGACGCTTCCTTGCGTTGCAGGGCAATGGGTTGGTCAGCTTCCAGAATCAGGTTCCAGCCGAAGCGTTTGGCCAGACCTTCGAGCATAGCCCGGATACCGGCAGGGCCGGCGTAGGGGGGCGGTCGCAAATCATCCTGGCGGAAGCCGAACTTTTCATGTTCGGTACCGATACGCCAGTCAACTGCCGGTTTCTCGCCACTGGCTAGATACGCAGTCAGATCGCGCCGATGCTCAATAGGTTGGTCGGGCACATGGCTGGGTATCGACACGGCGAGTCTCCACGAAAAATAGGATATGGGGGTGGGTGAACTTTTCTGCAAGGAGGATGGTGCTCAATCGGGGTGAACGGCCGCGAGCGAACGGGCATCCTCATGCCAGGGGGGAGTACCGCGGATAGCCGGTAACACATCTTGGGGTTGAGCAACCCGCTGCCACATCTTGGCATGTTCGGGGTTCATAAAATGCTCATCAATGCTGTATTGGAGATACTCGGTCAACGGCGTAAAGTAGCCGCGGGTATCGAGCAGAATGATGGGTTGGAAATACAGACCCAGTCGTTTCAGCGTAATTACTTCGAACAACTCCTCAAGGGTACCGCAGCCACCGGGTAAGGCGACCACCGCATCGGTATCCAGCAACAT
>CAYOLM010000228.1:0-2989 GCA_964404785.1 uncultured Mizugakiibacter sp. | reverse complement strand
GGTAACGATGATCGTCCAGAGCATGGCCGGGAAGGTTCAACCCGATGCTGAGCTGTGGGTGTGCAGCATGCCAGTGTGAGGACCAGGCGAGTGCTTGGATGAGTCCTTTCTCGAAGAGCAACAGTAGCTCGTCATGGTTGAATACCGTCAAGAACTCAGCGGGGGCCAGGTATTGATCACCATCTTTGAGCCGGGCCAGCGTTTCGATGCCGGCAAGGGTGCCCGCATGCAGGTTGAGCACCGGTTGCGCATACATCACTAGGCCATCCCCGCTGAGCAGCTGACGCATCCTGCGTCGATGCAGCATATTGTAAACCTTGGGATTCTGGTGCTGTTCATGCAGCCGGCTATAACCCAGGGCGAGTATCTGTTGGAGATGCTGTAAAAAGGCGTGTTGGCTGTTTGAGGTAAAACCGCCCGGAAAAGCTGAGTACAACTGCAGCAGGGCGATATTGGTGTTGCGTACGCGAATCGGTAGCACTGTCTGGGCCCGGATCCCCAGCTGGGCCGCTAAGGTTCTCCAGGGCAGTAAGCGTTTATCAGTCTGGAAATTACGAACATTCTGGATTTTGCCACTGGCCCAGGCCTGGCTGCTTGGGCCATGACCGGAAGCGGTGGTGGGTTCGATCCGGATGGGGGCAGCCGATCCGGTCGCCACCGCTTGCAGATAGTTAAGGAAAGGCTCGCCAGACACCGCTTCGAATTGTAGGTTGCCATACGCGTCCGGTCGGGTTAGTGCTGCACTACATATTTCATCAAGTCCTTGCAGGTTTTTCACCACGTCTTCAATAAGCTCGGAAAAACTTCTTGCTCGCCAGGCGGACTCAGCTATTTTGGCCAGAGCCAGGTCTCGTTGCTTTTGGATATCCGTATAGCCTTGCAGCTCGGCTTCGATTTCTACCGCCAGGCGCCGATCAAGGATGGGTTGCAATTCCCGAAATGGCAGAGATTGCTGTTGAAAGCTATCCCTGAGGCACTGCATCCAGGTTTGGTAACTCTGAATCAGCAGATTGCTCTCCAGACCGCAACAGGCGTGAATTTTTCCGAGTCGCTTACCGGCTTCCCTATGTACCGCCTCCTCGAGTTCGGGCGTGCCGATCATGCACAGGTGCTCGACCTGCTTGCGGTCCAGTTGCGCCTGTTCCGATGCAGTCAGGGTGTCGATCAGGGCGTTATTATCCGGTTCAAGCATTAACCGGGTGGTGAAATCGCGAACAAATATTCTGGCAACCGATGCCAGATTTTCCTGATGAGGCGCCAACACTGCGGCAATATTGGGTCCGTAGGTGGGAGCGAAAAAACGGTGTGCAGCACCGCCGCGTTCTGGGGGAGGCTCATTGGGAAGTGCGTGTTGCTCGTCGGCCAGCATCCACCAGTTCTTTCGCTCTTGCTTGCGTAGCTTGGCCAGGTAGAGACCCTGATCGGCTTTGCGTAGCAAGGCGTCGGCACTGTGGGTGGCCGGGTGAATTGGCAAGATCGCCACCCCCATACTGGCGTGGAGGGTGAGAGTGATACCCGCAGTTTCCAAGGGTAGGACAATCGCTGCACCCAGTCGCTTGAGGATCGGTTCAAGGCTTTGGGGAGAATCCAGATCTTCGATAAGAACCACGAACTCATCTCCGCCAAAACGGGCCAGGGTATCGGTTTCACGTAGGGTTTGTTGCATGCGATGGGCAACAGTTTTTAAGGCATCGTCTCCTGCCGGGTGTCCATATAGGTCGTTGATCTCCTTGAAGTCATCCAGGTCCATGATCCCCAGTGCGAGCAGCTTGTTGCGTCGTTGGGCCTGGGGGATAGCCTGCTCTAGCCGGGCCTCCAGGGCGCGACGGTTTTGCAGACCGGTGAGGGAATCGGTGAGTGAGAGGGTTTCGAGCTGTTGGGCCTGAGCTTGCAGTACTTGGCTCTGCTCTTCCAGATCACAGGCCAGCATGGATTTTTCATGAGCCAGCCGCAAACTGGATAACAAGTCGCTACGGATACGTTCACCAAAACGCAAGCTGAAAACGAAGAAGATGATCAGGGCGACACCCAGTAGCAGGTGATTGGGGACCACCGGGTAGAAGAAGAAATAGATGGTAAGTGGCCAGATGGAGGGGACTAGAAAAGCCGTGGCCACCAGGGCGCTGGGGGCTCCAGAGATAATACTGCCGGCAGCGATTCCGATGATCATCATCATCAGAAAGAACTGCATTCCGGTCGACAGACTGGGCATAAACCATACCAATACCCCCCACGTCGAGCCACCTACAAATGCACCCAGAGTGTAGCGCCACTCCCAGATTCTGGGCTCGAACGATTGGTGAGCGATATGGGTTTGGAACCGTCTAAGCAGGGCAAAACGGCCACTGAATACCGCCAGCACGGTAATGCCCCAGGCGAGAGTCCATATATATGGCTCGCTGGCCCAGAACCCCGAGAAGACGATTACCGAGATGATCAGGCTGGTGGTTAGCGCCAGTGGACCGCGCGCATACAACTGCCGGATGCGATCCTGTTCAAATTCCGTATGGATAGGCTTGGCAATATCCGTAGGCATGAAAAAGTCACTAATCAAGAGCCGATGACCATGGCAGATCGAGCATGGCGAAGGGATGCAGGACAGTCAGCTTTTAGCTAAAACTACGTAACCATCTTACACAAGAATTTGGGGCTGCTCCATTTCAAAGCGTGGTTCCGCTTCAGTCTTATAACGGCTGGAGATCGACATACTTGAGGGAAGATCTTAAAACCGACTACACAAACCGCTGGCGGAGCGGTGTGCTCGTTGCTCACTCTGCAGTGTCTGGTGCTCGGCTCGCCTGGGAGGGTTTTGAAGACCCCCCTGAGTTTGAGCGATGGCAGATGCGCACGGATGGCTCAGAGAGCTGGGAATGCCCTCAGTGTTTTATTGCTGTTACGGATTGAACTGGAGGGGGCCCCCCTTCTTCCGTGATTGCTCGATTCACCAGTAGTTCGAGATAGCTATCACGCAGCTGCCGATATTGCGGGT
>CAYOLM010000227.1:0-3030 GCA_964404785.1 uncultured Mizugakiibacter sp. | reverse complement strand
ATAGTGCGTGTTCTGCAAATTGCGACGGATATCCTGTTCCAGATAGCCAATCCAACCGTTGTAGTTACGGTGGATGTAGGGCTTGCCGTCTTTGAGACGATACTCAAGATCACTACTGGATACGTAGGCGATGCTCACCGTACTGCGGTTGTAGTTGACGCGGATGGTGGCTGAGTGACCACGCAGATTCAGGGTGGACAAAATGTTTCCATGACCGCTGTGGTCGATGGTCCAGCCCCGTCCTGTTAGCGACGTGATAATGGCGTTGCGAACCTGCATCTGACTGAGTTGGGTCGGCACACTAATCGGTGCTGCCGGCTTGAGCGGAGCAATAGTGCAAGCCGCCAGCAAGAGTACGGATGCAGAGAGTACGAGAGTTTTACTTATCCACCTGAACATCGTCTTATTCCTTTGTAGTGATGTGAAAGTAAGGCCCGACTTTAGGGTTCGGACGCACTAATAATACTCAAGTAAAAATTATTTAGAAAATAGGGTCTGTCGAAAGCGTGCCGATAAGACCCTGGTAGACCCCCTAACCGGCACTGGATGGTGTAAGCCAGGGCGTGCGCGGGGTGGAGACAACTCATACCATGGTCTCCACCCCTGCCGTGCGGCGAGCAAGCTACCTGCCTACTGCTTCGCCGCCTACTCCAGACCCCGATTTTTAAGCATGGGGCCGATCTGCGGATTGCGCCCGTAGAAGTTGTGGAACATCGTGGCGTAATCCTCGGTGTTACCGCGCGACAGAATCAGATCACGGAAACGCTGGCCATTGGTACGCGTCAGGCCACCGTGTTTCTGACACCACGCATACGCATCGTCAGCCAACATTGCCGTCCACAGGTAGGCGTAGTAACCAGCCTGGTAACCATTACCCCAAATGTGCAGGAAATAGGTTGAACGGTAACGTGGTGGTACCTGCGGCATATACAGATGGGTGCGCCGCAAAGCCTCGGTTTCAAACTTGTCCGCATTCTGCAGCGGGGCGTTACCTGGCAGGCTATGCCACTGCATATCCAGAGCGGCCGCTTCCACCAGCTCCATCATGTTGTAGCCGGCATTGAATGAGCGGGCTTTGATGAGCTTGTCCAGCAAGGCCTTGGGCATGGGCTTGCCGGTTTTATAGTTGATAGCGTAATGCGCCAATACCTTAGGATTGATCGCCCAGTGCTCGTTGAATTGTGAGGGGAACTCGACAAAATCACGGGCCGTGGCCGTTCCGGATAGGCTTGGATACTGCTGATCGGCAAAGAACCCGTTCAGGGCATGACCAAACTCGTGGAACATGGTTACCACATCGTCATAACTGATAAGCGCTGGCTGCCCAGGGGCGGGCTTGGTGAAGTTGCCGACGTTATAAATCACCGGCTGCTGGTGCAGCAGTTTCGACTGCACCACAAAGTTGTCCATCCAGGCACCACCGGATTTATTGTCGCGCTTGAAATAATCCGCATAGAACAGGCCCAGCGGCTTACCGGTGTAGTCGTACACCTCATAAACGCGCACGTCTTTTTGATAGACGGGAATATCGTAACGGCGCTTGAAGGTTAGCCCGTAAAGTTTATGGGCGGCATAGAACACTCCGTCTTTCAGTACCCGATAAAGCTGAAAATACGGCTTGACCTGAGCCCCATCAAAATTGTATTTCTGCTTGCGTAGCTGCGCGGCGTAGAACTCCCAATCCCAGGGTTGCAGCTTGAAGGTGCCACCGTCCTTGTTGATGATCTTCTGCAGTTCGGCTGCTTCCTCGCGAGCCTTGTTGGCTGCGGCAGGTGCCAACTTGTTGATAAAAGCATCGACGTTCTCCGGCGTCTTGACCATCTGGTCGGTCAACCGCCAGGCAGCAAAATTCGGATAGCCGAGAAGCTTCGCCTTCTCAGCACGGATCTGGGCGATCCGCTCAATGGTGGCGCGGGTATCATTCGGGCCACCACGCTCGGTACGATTCCAGGAAGCCTCAAAGAGCCGCTTGCGGGTAGCGCGATCAGTCAATTGCACCAGCATTGGCTGCTGGGTGGTGTTCTGTAACGTGAGTACCCACTTGCCTTTAAGCCCGCGGGCCTTGGCGGCCTTGACCGCCGCATTCATCTCCGCCTTGGAGAGACCGGCCAGTGCTGACTTATTGCTCACTACCAGTGCCGCAGCCTTGGTAGCGGCCAAAAGCTGGTTGACAAACTTGGCGCTGAGGGTGGCCTCTTCCTCGTTAAGCTTCTTGAGCTGAACCTTATTGGCACCCACCAACTGCGCCCCGGCATGCACGAACTGCTGGTGGTAATACCAGATCAGCCGCTGGGATTCGGGGCTGATCTTGAGGTGGCTACGCTGTTTGTAAACAGCTTGGACACGCTTAAACAGCCGGGTATTGAGATAGATGGCATCCTCTGCGGCAGCTAGGCGCGGGGCAATGGTCTCTTGAACTTTCTGCAGGGTGGGATTGGTGTTGGCAGAACTGACCCCGTTGAACACCCCCATCGCCCGGTGCAGAAGCTGGCCGCTACGTTCCAAAGCTACCAGGGTGTTGGCAAAGGTAGGCGGGGCCGGGTTGTCGGCAATCGCCTTGACCTCGGCCAGTTGCTGCTTGATGCCCGCCTCGATGGCTGGCAGATAGTCGCTGTTCTTGATCAGGTTGAAGGGCGGCGCCTGAAACGGCAAGGTGCTGCGGGTCAGCAACGGGTTGGCAGTGGCCGTAGTGGCTACCGGGTGTGCTGTGGGCGCCGCTGTCGCGGGCAGCACCAAGGCACCCAGTACCAAGGTCCCGATCACTGTAAAGATGGCAGGACGAAGCATCGATAAGCTCCTTATCATGACTGGAATAACCGGCCGGGGACCCGGCACGGAACCGCCACTTTACTGATAGACGTGGCTGGAGTCCAAGCTGGAGCTACGCTTACCCTACGGGATTCGCCCTGGCTCCTCACCACGAACCACGGCAATGGACAAGCTGTCGTCGCCCTTCCCATCCCGTCATTCCCGCATAGGCGGGAGCAACGTATGCAGCTTCTCATTATTGTCATTCCCGCGTAGGCGGGA
>CAYOLM010000226.1:0-3055 GCA_964404785.1 uncultured Mizugakiibacter sp. | reverse complement strand
GGCGGATTGGGGGTATCACTTACGTAGATTTTGCCGTTGGCAGCACCACGACACCCATACAATTTGGGCAGCGGCGTGGCTGGGGTGGCGGCATCAGGACTGGCGGTCGTATTTGCGGCCGGCTGATGAGCAGGCGGTAATTGCGGAACAGGCCTGCTGGGTGGCGGTGGTGGAAGCTTTAGCAGGGTCTGCTGGGCATCGTGTGGACAGGGCCGATCCTGGAAAGTAAGGCGACCCTGGGGGCCGGTACAGCGATAGACCGGCCCGGCAGATGTGGGTGCGGCAAAGAACAGCAATACGAACAGGACCAGACAGCGCCGCATGAGGGTAAAAGTCCACAGGCCGAATCGGGACGACATGGAATCAGCATACCGCCGCCTAGCCGGATGCGTTAGCGTGGGTGTTTTCTAGGAGTTCAGTCATGCAGACGATCCTCGTTGACCTGTTCAGTGATACCAAGACCCGACCCACGGCGGCCATGCGGGCAGCGATGGCGGCAGCCGAAGTAGGCGATGAGCGCGCCGGCGAGGACCCCACCGTGCTGGCACTGGAGGCACGCGGGATGGCTCTGCTGGGCAAAGAAGCAGCGCTGTACCTGCCTTCAGGCACCATGTGCAATGAGATCGCGCTGGCGGTGCATTGCCGCCCTGGCGAGGCGGTATTGTGTGAAAAAGATGCCCACATCATTGGCTTCGAGGCCGGTGGTCCGGCCGCGCTGGCGGGGGTGATGCTGGAGCCGATCGTCGGTCAACGGGGCCTGTTCGATGCTGAGACCCTACGTTGCTACCTGCGCGTTGATCATCTGCAGGCGCCACGGCAACGGCTGCTTGAGGTCGAGCAGACCACCAATCTCGGTGGTGGGGCGGTCTGGTCGCTGGCACAGCTGGACGAAGTCGCTGAGCTGGCCCACCAGGCTGGAATGGCGACCCATATGGATGGTGCGCGGTTGTTCAATGCGGTGGTAGCCAGCGGTGTTGCTGCGGCTGAACAGGCGGCTGGATTCGACTCGGTCTGGGTGGATTTCAGCAAGGGTCTCGGCGCTCCCGGAGGCGCTTTGCTGGCCGGCTGTGGTGAGTTCATCCATGAGGCCCGGCGCTGGCAGATCCGCATCGGCGGGGCCATGCGTCAGAGTGGCATCATTGCGGCCGCCTGCCTGCATGCGCTGGATCATCATCTGGACGGACTGGCTGCTGATCATCGACGCGCCCGGCAGCTGGCCGAGGGGCTAGCCCGCTTGCCGGGCTTGCGCATCGACCCGGCCACAGTGATCACCAACCTGGTCTATTTCGACATCGAAGCCCCGGCCTGGGATGCGGCAAGGCTGGCCGCAGCTACTTTGGAGCACGGGGTACGATTGTGCCCGATGGGCTTACAGCGGATGCGTGCAGTCACCCATCTTGATGTGGACGACGCCGGTATTGAACGGGCATTGCAGGTGCTGAATAAAGTGCTGGCTGGGTAAATGGGGATACGGCCATCTATGGGGCGTTTTTGCTGTGCTTACTACCCTTAGAAACTCACCTCATAGGGTTCGCAGGCGAAGCCGACGGCCAGGCCTTCGGCACCTACATGCACCATGGCGGTCATACTCATGACGCTTTCGAGTACGCTAACACCGTGTTCGGCACAGACATCACAAAGTGATTGATAGCCGGGCAGAGCGCGTAAGTCAGCAAGTTCGCCGCCATAGCTCAGGCTCACCACTGGAACCATAAGCCCCACAATTACCCGCTCCATGACGTGGCGGAACAGGGCTTCGGCACCTGCCTCGAAACCGCGCACCTTACCCACTGGCTGGGTGTTTCTGCGGTAACCACGCACGATGGGCTTGATATTCAGCGCGCTGCCCAGGGTGGCGGTCATCCAGCCCACGCTTCGGTCACCTCTCTTTTTGGCTCGGGCACGCAAATAGTAGAGATCGCGGGGGAGAAAAAAACCGCTGGAATTGGCCGCTACCTGTTCAAGGCGCTCGCGGATCTGTCCCGGCGAGGCGTTGCTGCCAATCAGCCGTACGCCTTCCCAGGCACTGGGAACCTGGCCGGCAAACAGAGTTTGAGTGTCGATGACCCGCATCAGAAACGGGCCACTGAGTCCCGCTGCAGTACGTATCGGATGGTAGTCCTTGAGAATGGCGTAGCTGGCAGCCAGGGTGTTTGCGTAGATCAGACTGCGTGAGGCCGTGATGGTCAGGCAGAATACCGCGTCATATCGAGTCACCAGCTTATTGAGAAACAACTGGTGAACCTGATCGGTGCTGAACGGTTCGGTATCTGCCGCATGGGCACGATCGCCGAGACTTTCATGAAAAAACTTGAGCGTGGCTAGCGGGTCACGTTGATCGACGAATGAATGTTCGTCAATGCGAACAGTGATGGGTAGGATAGTGATGTCATGTTCGTGGATGAAATCGATAGGCAAATCGCAGGTCGAATCAACCACTATGCCGATGCGCATCGTTCAGCCCTCAGGGAGTTGTTGCTTGCGTAGACACCTTAGCATGTCAGGCTTAGGGTAAAGTATACGCAGATGCTTTTGATCAAGCGAAGTTTATGAAAGGCGTCGATAGCAAAACTATCGATCTGTGTATCAGTTTCGGCGCAGCCCCAGTACCTTCTGACCATCCATATCACGTGCTTCGACGCTAGCCTCCGATCAGCTGGCCGCTGCGGCGCTGTCACCCCAGCCGGATCGGCCGAAAAATGCGCCCAGCACTAACAAAGCCAGAGCGTGCAGCGCAATATATATAAGCAGCATGACAAGCTCCAGGGCGGAAGCGAGCCCTGCTGTGAGCGACGCAAAGGAGGGTAGTGCAGGTGGTTATGGGAACCTTGTGAATCCTGGATTTGGCAGTGGTTGCTGTTGAGCTTGGTGGATAAGTGAGCTTCTGCATGATTCTGTGAGGACAGATACACTATAACCCGCATACACTCACTACCCAGGGGGTCTTGGTGGTGAGTATTAGCAGCCTGTCGGACTTGGGTGATCGTGACGAGGCGAGTAGAAAATCGAGGACAGTTTTTCGGGCTTTTGAGGCGAATAGTGGTTCTATTGAACG
>CAYOLM010000225.1:0-3057 GCA_964404785.1 uncultured Mizugakiibacter sp. | reverse complement strand
TCAATGCAGCCGGAGTTTCCCAACCCATTACCACCCGGGTTCTGGTCATGTCCCTACCCGCCCAAGGGGGAGCCAAGCCCCGTGTACTGGTCAGTTTCGGTACCGGCTCAAAGATACAGCTCTCCGATCAGACCCCGATTACGACCAATGCCGGTGTGCAAACCATGTATGGCATCTGGGATTGGAATATGGACAAGTGGGACACTGGAACGACCACGTCTGGAAGCGTAATAATCCCTGCCTCGGTTTACCAGTATGCCCACCTCAATGGCTCGCAGGCCGTCACTCGCGGAGGTCTGCAGAAACAGTCGGTTATCGGCTCATTCAATGCGAGTGGTGGCAGCTACAGCGGAACCGGTACGGGCTATCGCACGCTCTCCAGCAACCTAGTCTGCTGGAAGGGCTCGACCACCTGCAAGGGTGGTACTTCACTCAACCAGCAGTACGGCTGGTACCTCGATTTGCTGAATAGCTCCAGCTCATCCTCATACACGGGTGAAAGCGTGGTTTATAACCCTGTCCTGGCCCTGGGCGCCATCCAGGTCAACACCCGTATCCTACCAAAGGGTATCGGCCTGACCTGTAATAGCACCGCCATGACCGGCTGGACTATGGCGTTTAACCCTCTAACCGGTGGCGCTATGAAGCAGTCATTCTTTGCTAACAGCAGCCACAAGTTTGTTAAAATTGGCGGTGGTATTGTCGGCGGGGTTACCACGGGGGCAACCGGTAGCCCAACCGTATTGTCGGATGGCTCGAAGTACTACGATATTAACCAGAGTACGAGTTCATCGCCCACCCCACCGTTATTTATCAACCCACCCATAGGTGGCAAAGGTGGGCGTGTGACCTGGATCGAATTACGCTGAGGAAATTCCTATGTTGTATCGTTACTTGCAGGATGCTTTGAGCCCATTCCCCAGACCATGGAAGGCCTCGGCATTGCATACACAAAACCAGGAACAAAGTGTAGCCAGGCTATACCCGGAGGAGGCTGGTGCAGAGTCTCACCACGTGGGCAACCGATCACACCGTACTCGGGCAGGATTTACCTTGATCGAATTGATGATTGTGGTGGCAATTATCGGGGTTCTGGCACTGATCGCGATTCCGACCTATCAAAACTACATTCTTAAATCACGCCGCACAGTGGCCAAGACCTCCCTGCTGGACCTAGCTGGGCGGGAAGAGAAGTACTACTCCACCAATAACACCTATACCAACCAGCCGACCCAGCTAGGTTATACCTCAGCAAGCTTCCCACTGGCGGTACCCAACACCGCCGATAACTATTATCAGCTCAACGTCACGGCCGCCTCTACCACAGCTTTCAGCGCAACGGCCATACCCCAGGGGGCCCAAGCCAAGGATTCCTGCGCTACCTACAGCATCAACCAGTTAGGCGTGCAGGGCAATACCGGCAATACCACAGCATCTTCACGCTGCTGGCAATAGATCCAACTGCTGCCCGTCTCTACTTGGTAATACCACAGGAAAAGTCCATGTCGAAACTGACTCTTGCATCCAGGGTCTTTCCGGTATCATCGCCCCTGCCCTTCAGCGCCGTCCCTTCCATGGTTCCGATCATGCGCCGGTGGCCCGGTGCGGCCAAATGTGTGGTCAGTGTCATCTTTCCCGGGCCGCGGAAACTGTGCTGAACGAATCCCCCCGTGGTCTTGCGGAACGTCAGCTCAATATAGTCGAGACGAAAAGTGCCCGTCGCTCCCGTCCCCACGGCGCGTGTAGACATGTTGGTCACCCAGACCTCGTCATACTGCTTGTCCCCCGGTAGCACCAGCATGAAGTTGGCAAAGCTATTGGGGTTGCACAGACCCGTCAAGCTGGTCACGCCGTCCGCCTTCGATCCTATGAAGGTACCGGCCACGGCCCCGGAGGTCGTGACCTGCATCGACCGCACCACATGGGCACGCATTCCCATGGGTGGCCCGTATGGACCGAGCTTGACCGCGTCCACGTTCAACTTGGCCGACGACCCACCTTGGTCATGACCGCAGGCAACCAGCACCAAGCTGCCGACTGCGACGAGCACTATAAGCAGAATCTTGTGCCGCGCCTTCACGCCATGCTGAATGGCTTTTAACATCGATGTCTTCCCTCTTCGAAAGTAGCAAAAATATGGATATCCATAAATCTTGCCCCACTGACTCCCGCATTGCCACACCCGGGACCGAAATACAGACCATTTCAGTGTACACGGCGCTTAAGAGGGCGGCGGGGATATGTAATAATCAAGGTCTGCGTTCATCACGACCGAGTTCCGGCGCGTAAGCTTTATGGGGTTGGTCCATCCGACCGGTGTGCCACTAAATCCAGAACTGTTAGCGGCCACGCCCACATAAAGATTCTTGTTCAAGGGCAAGCCGGTCAGACGGTACTCGCAATAACCATTTTTCTTGATATCACCCGACGCCCTGGCCGTTCTCACGAGCTTGAAGGAATGCATCCTTAACGCCGCGCCGGGTGGTATAGGTCCTCTTTCGGAAGCCGAAACCATTATGCGGGCGCAGGACGAAGGAACGTCCGAATATTTGGCCAGTTTCACCTTCCCTGAAATAACTGGCGGAAAAGCTACTATGTGGTGCGAGATGACCACCCCTTTCACCAGCTGCGACATACGAACCTGCGGGTGGGTAGGCGCAGCCACGAAGCGCACCGTGCACCGCGCGCCACGTGCCGAACCTCCCGGCAACGGTGCGTAGGTGGATGCTCCGCGCCTAAGTGCTTTGGTAAACGTGTAGTTGCCGGTGGGCCTACCACCCCTGGTAACGTAGTAGTGCACTCGGGTGCCTGCCGCGATCACGGCCGCCCCATCATTGGTAAGCAGCACGAAATCAGGAAACTCTACCGGCGTTCCCCACACCTTACAGCTCAGGTGTTTTCTTAAAGTAATTCTCTGGTTCAGCCTCATCCTCTGTATCGTTTGCGGCATCACAGTCCGCATGGGCTTAGGGGCCACCACCGTCCGCATGGGCTTGAGGGCTTGCCTTGGAGGCAGCCTTCTAATGGCAGTCTTGCGCGTGCCGGGCACTATCTGCG
>CAYOLM010000224.1:0-3057 GCA_964404785.1 uncultured Mizugakiibacter sp. | reverse complement strand
CGGTTCAGTCGCCGTCATCACCGGTGATGTAACCCAGGTTGACCTGCCTCGCACTACCCGCTCCGGATTGCGCCATGTCATTGAGGTGTTACGCGACCTCGAAGAGTTGAGCTTCACCTTTTTCACCTCGCACGACGTGGTTCGACACCCACTGGTCGCGCGTATCGTGCGTGCCTATGAAGCTGCCGAGCAACGCGAAGAAGCCGCCCAGCCACACCGTCCATGACCCCTGTCGCCTCCGACCCGCTGCATCTGTATCTCAGTTACGGCTTACCCCGGCGGGGTTTACCCGCAGCAGCAAGTTTTCGCTACTGGGTTACCGCCGCATTGGTCACCGTGGCATTCCACAACCCGGCAGAGCTTTGTGTGCGCCTAGTTGATAGCGAGGAGGGTCGCGCTCTCAACGCCCGCTATCGCGGCAAGGACTGCCCCACCAATGTATTGTCCTTCCCCGCCGAACTGCCGGTGCCCATCCCGGTCCCGCCACTGGGCGACTTGGTGCTTTGTGCGCCTCTCGTGGCTGATGAAGCAGCGGCCCAGGGAAAACCGCTCAAACATCACTATGCCCACCTCACCATCCACGGCGTCTTGCATCTGCTCGGTTACGACCATCTCCAAGCCGCACCGGCAGAGCGTATGGAAGCCCTGGAACGACAGATTCTCGCCGGACTCGGCATCCCCGACCCCTACCGCTGATACAGCCAATGATAAGGCCCGAAATATACTCACAAGCTGTTGGGTTGGATAGGCGTGGCGAAGAGCAGGGACGGTTTTTCAAACTTTTGGGGCAAGTCATCCATGGGCCGGACGCAACAAGCCAATAATCCCCTTCCATCCGACTTTTGCTCGATTCGTCGCCCGTCCACTAGGCTGCTAGACTTAGTCACTCCGTCTGCCCACACCGGGCCAGCATAAACAACGAATGAGTGAGGATCTGAGTACCACCGGCTCTACGCGCCGCACTTTCTGGGAGCGTCTGGGTCATCTGCTGAGTGGTGAAGTTCGCAGCCGCAAGGAACTTCTACACGAGTTGCGCGAAGCTGCCGCGAAAGAACTGATTACTCGCGACACGCTGGCCATGCTTGAAGGAGCGCTCGAAGTGAGTGATCTCCGGGTCAGCGATGCGATGATACCGCGTGCCCAAATGGCTACCCTGAGTGCCGATACCGAGCTGCCGACTATTCTCGCCGCCGTGGTCAATTCGGGCCATTCCCGCTTTCCGGTACATGGCGACGACAAGGATGAGATCCTCGGCATTCTGATGGCCAAGGATCTGTTGCATTTTTTTGGTGAAACCAAGCCTCCGGATATTCGTACCCTGCTACGACCGGCCGCCCTGATCCCTGAGTCCATGCACCTGAATGTGCTGCTGAGCGAGTTCAAGCTCACCCACAACCACATGGCTATCGTGGTCGATGAATATGGGGGTATTTCAGGGCTGATTACCATCGAGGACGTGCTTGAGGAGATCGTCGGCGAAATCGACGATGAACACGATGAAGCGGATCTGGTACCCCGTATTCAGCCCCAAGCCGACGGCAGCACCTTGGTCGATGCACTGACCGACATCGAGGATTTCAACGAGCATTTCGGCAGCCGCCTATCCGACGAGGAATTCGACACCATAGGCGGGCTGGTCACCGCTGCAATAGGCCACCTGCCGGAACCCGACGAAACCGCCATCCTCGGCCGGCACACCTTCCTGGTGACAGCCGCCGACGAGCGCCGGGTACTACAATTCCGAGTTACCTCAACGCATGCGGATTGAATGGCACGGCGGGCGTCAGGGCATCTCGACACACCTGCTGCGCAGCCCGACTGTGGGGTTACATCCTCGCTCACTGCTCGCCTATCTAGCTGATATGTCTCGGAGCTTCGCTGCAGGGCGCCTGACATCCGAACGGCCCACTACGGATCTTCGCAACATCCTCCAAGTGTGGCGATGGATTCTGCTGCTGCTGGTATTTGCCGCAGCCCTACCCGCTCATGCCGGACTGGCCACGGCACCAGGTAGCCAGCTTGAGGTATCACTGCTCACCTATGGCCCCGGCAAGGTGTACTGGGAGCGCTTCGGCCACGATGCCATCATGCTGAAGGATCGGCTCAGTGGCCAGGCCGTAACCTTCAACTACGGGGTCTTCGACTTCTCGCAAAAACATTTTCTGCTCAATTTCATCCGTGGACACATGCGCTACAGCATGGATGCCGAACCTGCTGCAGCGGATATCGCCAGCTATGTTGCCGCCGGACGCTGGATCGAACAGCAACGCTTAGCTCTAAGCCCGGTACAGCGGGCCAGACTGCGCGACTTTCTACTCTGGAACCTGCAACCGGCGCATCGCCACTATGCCTATGAATACTTCACCGACAACTGCTCGACCCGGGTTCGAGACGCACTCAACCTGGCTACTGCTGGCGCCATAGCGGCACAGTTGTCGCAACACCCGAGCAGCCTGACCTTCCGTAGTCAGACTGACCGCCTGCTGGCCCCTGATCCAGCCCTGATGCTGTTGGCAGATCTGGCCCTTGGCCCCTACGCCGACCAGCCGCTCACCGCCTGGCAAGCAACCTTCATCCCGATGGACCTGATGACTTCACTGGAAAACGTGCAAGTCACCGATGTCAACGGCCACCTCCATCCGCTGGTCAGCAGTCAGCGCCGCCTTTATGCCGGCAGACTGCCGCCACCGCCAACTCAAGCACCCCGGCTGGCCTGGCCGCTGGGTCTGGCCGGCCTCGTCCTGGCAGGCCTGTTCCTGTTCCTCACCCACTCATCCCGGCCCATCCTGGGTCGCAGCGGGCGCTGGCTGGCTGCGGTTTATATAGTTCTTGCCGGCCTCGCTGGCACCCTGATGCTGTTGCTGTGGATACTGACCACCCACCAAGCCGCCTGGGGCAACGAGAACCTGCTGCTCTTCAATCCCCTGCAATGGCTGCTGCTGCCGGCCCTGCTACGGTGTTCGAATGGCAACACCCGCTACCTCCAGCTCAGCCGCTATCTGGCTGGATTACTCGCCGCAGTCACCGTGTTGGCCCTGCTCGCCCGACTCCTGAATG
>CAYOLM010000223.1:1492-3059 GCA_964404785.1 uncultured Mizugakiibacter sp. | reverse complement strand
GGCAGACTCGCTGTAGTTAGCGGCCAGTTCACTGAAACTCACATTACGAAAGCCCGGATCATTCACCTCTGGCGACAGCGATGCGGTACGGCTGGTGGGGCCGAGAACCCCAATGACAAAGCGGGGACGATCCGGCGTGTCGGCTTGCATCGCATCACAGGCGCTACGGGCGAGGCGGGCGCCTTCCCGGTTCAGTTCAGCGGCCAGATGCTGCAAATGATAATCAGCCTGGCTGATACGGGTGGAATTGAAGGTGTTGGTTTCGAGCAGATCGGCCCCCGCCTCCAGGTAGGCGCGATGGATGTTACGGATGATATCCGGTTGGGTCAGCGTGAGCAGATCATTATTACCTTTGAGATCACAGGAACCCGGGTGCTGGTGAGGAGCATGTTCAGCATCATGGCCGTGGGTGAAGCGTTCACCACGAAAACCCGATTCATCGAGCTGATGGCCTTGTAACATCGTACCCATGGCTCCGTCCAGGACCAGGATCCGTCGCTGCAGGGCGTCATGCAAGCGTTCGACACGCTCAGGATGGAGCCAGGGCAGGGTATTCATGGTTTTCTCGCCAGTAGAGTGATGACTTCGAAATGCGGTGGACGGCGCTCCCGGCTGACCCGGGTGCACTGCACGATCTCCAGGCCAGCCCGACTGCCCATAGCCTCCAATTCGGTTTGGAGAAAGCCCAGGTTGACATGATCGAACGGCGCCACCGTGCTGTGGTGCGAATGCTGGGCCAGGGTGGCAGCCAGCAGCCGACCTCCCGGGCGCAGCACTCGGACGGCTTCCTGCAGCGCCAACTGTGGCTGCTCACTGTAGGTCAGTGCATGCATCATCAGTACCAGGTCAAAGCTTGCATCATCGAATTCAAGGGCATGCATGTCGCCTTCACACACTTGCACATTGGGGTGGCCTTGCAGGCGTTTACGGGCTGCCGCTACGACCTGCACGCCCTGATCAACGCAGCGGATCGAATGGGCATGGGGGGCCAACAACTCGGCCAGTACGCCATCTCCGGAAGCCACATCGAGGACGTCGCCCGATGCCAGCAGCTGTAGCAGACTGCGGGCCAGAGTTTCCCAGGTGCGACCGGGTGAATAATGCCGTTCCATATCACCGGCAACACTGTCGGCCCAGCCTGATTGGCGGTCGCGCTGTGCCAGGACTGCTGGCAGGCGCTTGGCATCATCCTGTAGTAGGGCATCGTCAACACCATCCTTGAGTACCTTGAGTACGGCATCGCGACCGGAATCCTGGCCGAGACGGGCCCGATAATAGGCGGATACTCCGGCTCGGCGATCATGTACCAGGCCAGCTTCGCGCAACCGGGCCAGATGGGTTGAGACCCTCGGCTGGGCCAGACTGAGCACCTCGGCGATCTCAGCAACAGTCAGTTCCTCGCGTTCCAGCAAGGCAATCAGACGCATCCGGGTCGGATCGGCTAGAAGGCGCAGCAGATGAGAAGTGGCGGCAAGATCCAAGTCTTGTATCCATATATCGCGATAAGCAGATACAAGGCTAGAGCTGTGCTCTTGGGTGGTCAAGCGAATTCACTTCGGTTGGTATA
>CAYOLM010000223.1:0-1392 GCA_964404785.1 uncultured Mizugakiibacter sp. | reverse complement strand
TTTTTGCCGGTTGGTAACGTCCTGCGGTTAGAATGGGCGGCCCGTATTTTTGTTCCCGTCGTCTTGACGTATCGACCCGGAGAATTTCATGGATTTCCAGTTCACTGAAGACCAGCTTTCGATCCAGTCCATCGCTCGTGATTTTGCACAGCGCCGGATTGCTCCGGTTGCGGCCGAGTTCGACCGTACCGGCCAGTTTCCGCTGGATAATATTCACGAGATGGGCCAGCTCGGCCTGATGGGCATTGAGGTGCCGGTTGAGTACGGTGGTGCGGGTATGGATCCGATCAGCTACGTGTTGGCAATGATCGAGATAGCTGCTGCCGATGCCGCCCATTCAACCATCATGTCAGTGAACAATTCACTGTTCTGCAACGGCATCCTTACCTATGGAAACGAGGAGCAGAAGCAAAAATACGTCAAGGCGATTGCCTCAGGACAGGCGATCGGTGCCTATGCCCTGACCGAACCACAGTCGGGATCGGATGCTTCAAACATGCATACCGGTGCCGTGAAGAGTGCCGACGACAGCCATTATGTGATCAACGGCAAGAAGAGCTGGATCACCTCCGGTCCGGTTGCCCGCTATATCGTACTGTTCGCGATAACCACGCCAGGGATCGGTGCCAAGGGGGTGAGCGCCTTCATCATCGACACCGAAAAGGAAGGCTTTCATCGGGGCAAGACCGAGCCCAAACTGGGTATCCGTGCCTCGGCGACCTGCGAGATCGAGTTCAGCGAGTACCACTGTACGGTGGAGAACCTGCTGGGGGCCGAAGGCCAGGGCTTCGCCATTGCCATGAACGTGCTTGATGCCGGCCGTATCGGTATCGCTTCGCAGTCGGTCGGCATTGCCCGCGCCGCCTACGAGGCCGCATTAGAGTGGACCCGCGAGCGCAAGGCCTTCGGTAAGGCCATCGGTAGCTTTCAGATGATCCAGGCCAAGATCGCCGATATGAAGTGTCGACTGGATGCCGCGACCCTGCTTACCTTGCGGGCCGCCTGGGCTAAAGGACAAGCAGCCCAAACGGGGGGGCGTTTCGGAACCGAGGCCTCGGTGGCCAAACTGGTGGCTTCGGAGGCGGCCATGTTCGTCAGCCACCAGGCATTGCAAATTCATGGTGGCATGGGTTATTCCAAGGAAATGCCGCTGGAACGGTATTTTCGTGATGCCAAGATCACCGAAATCTACGAGGGGACCAGCGAAATCCAGCGCCTGGTGATCGCCCGCAACGAAACCGGTTTGCGCTGAGGATTCGGTCTCCAAGTGGAATCAGGTACAGACCTGAACTCTATCCATATTGTGATGGTGTTAGCCCCTACTTCAGGCGTTTCCAGGTCGGTGTTTGTCAACAAAGATGTCCGGTCACACATTCAAGCTGCCTCAGCTTC
>CAYOLM010000222.1:0-3062 GCA_964404785.1 uncultured Mizugakiibacter sp. | reverse complement strand
TTATACTGATCCTTTCATTGAGGTTCACCATGGCCAGACCCAATTATCAGTACGAGAAACGCCAGCGCGACCTGGCGAAGAAAAAGAAGAAGGACGAAAAACGTCTGAAGAAAGCTGCGAAGAATGCCGATGACACCGGTGCAGTACCTCAGCCGGATGCAGACCCTACCGCTCCAACAGCTTGAAGACGGCCCTGCACTGCCCTGACGCTTGAAGCCTTTCTCTCAGAAAGGCTGACGCGGATCGACCCCGCGTACCGATGCTGCGGTTTTGCTAATCGCGTTCCGCAGCTTGCTTGCGTCCCTGCTGACGAACCAACATTTCCTGCCGGGCATCCTCGATGGAGTACCGTACCGTCTGCACATCGGCTGAGTGTTGGTCGAATACAAAGGTTCCTGTTAACTCGACATCCGGCTGCAAGGCCCCGCTGGCAAACAGCTCCCACATCTCCTCACCATGATGGGCGGTCAAGAGGTCGGGAGCGAACCGGCCCAGGTAGTCGCGAAGCTTGTGGACATCGCGTAGCAGCATCGAGCGTGCCTGGTTATTGCCTGATGCGCTGACCACCTGCGGAAAATCGATCAGTACCGGACCTTCCTGGGTTACCAGGACGTTGTACTCAGACAAGTCGCCGTGAATGATTCCCAGGCACAGCATGCGCACTACATCGCGAATCAGCACGCTGTAGAAATAACCTGCCTGCTCGGGGCTGAGTTCGACCTCACTCAGACGCGGCGCACTGTGACCCGCTGCATCAACCACCAGAGCCATCAATAGCACCCCCTCGAAATAGCCATGGGGGCGCGGTACATGAACACCCGCTGCAGCCAGACGATAAAGTGCATCAACTTCGGTACGCTTCCAGGCCGCTTCCTCTTCTTTACGACCGAAACGGCTACCCTTGACGATGGCTCGCTGGCGACGACTGCCGCGCACTTTGCGACCCTCCTGATAGGGTACTCTAGCCTGAAAACTACGCTGGGCCATATCCTTGTAGACCTTGGCGCAAAGGGTCTCACTACCTGATCGCACTACGTAAACCGACGCTTCTTTGCCACTCTTGAGCGGGTGCAGCACTTCATCGATTACGCCGTCTTCCAGCAATGGGTGCAATCCCTTGGGGGTTTTCATCTATTTCAGTTCAGCAGCTAAATACAGTGGGTTATTATCGATGATTTACAGAGCGAAAGGGGCCGCAGCACTGGGTCATTCAGAAACCAGCCCAGCCTGAGAGCCTGGATTTTGCAGCTGTTGCGAACTCCTGCAGGCCCCGGTCTAGCTATGAATTAAGCCGAACCAGATGGCCCAACCAGATTGCTAGGACTCAGCGGAAGCCAGCGTTGATCTTGGCAAGAGTTTCAGTACCTGGGCAAAGTGTCTCATAGCGCAGCTGGTTAAGCGGTGTCGCTACCGTGTTCATGTGCGAGTGCATGTCTTGAGCTTGCGTATCGTTATAGAGCAGGCCGGTGGCGATCTCTCCGCAGCGGCGGTGTGCTTCGATGAGCGCCAGGGCGGCGGCCCGATCGCCGAGGTCATGGTCACCGGAAAGCTTGCGTAATACACATTGAGAACCGTCGTGTAAGGTCACCACCTGGCGTGAGCCGGGTGGATAGGAGACGGTGATCTCTTCCCGTGGGGGCACCAGGTCAGCAACCGGCAGGTCATGATCGCGAATCCAGGCATAGCTTTTGGTTGAGCCGACATGGTTGTTGAAGGTGACGCAAGGCGACAGGCAATCAATAAAAGCGAAGCCCGGATAGGACAGGGCACTACGGATCAGCGGTACCAACTGCTCCTTGTCACCGGAAAAACTGCGGGCAACAAAGCCGGCCCCCAGATCGAGGGCCAAGCGAACCAGATCAATCACCGGATAGATATTCTCATCACCGCCCTTGCTCTTGGAACCTACGTCGGCGGTGGCCGAAAACTGGCCCTTGGTTAGCCCGTAAACACCATTGTTCTCCACCATGTAGAGCATATTTACACCACGTCGAATGGCATGCATGAACTGGCCCAGTCCGATCGAGGCGGTATCGCCATCACCGGAAATCCCAATGTATACCAGATCGCGATTGGCGAGATTTGCGCCTGTCGCCAACGATGGCATGCGCCCATGCACACCGTTGAAACCGTGGGCCGCGCCAAGAAAATAGGTGGGTGTTTTGGCTGAACAGCCAATACCGGAAAGCTTGGCGAGGCGGTGCGGGGGCAAGTCCAGATCGAAGCATGCCTGAACAATTGCAGCACTGATCGAGTCGTGTCCACAGCCCGCGCAGAGCGTCGAGATCCTGCCATCGTAGTCGCGACGGGTGAGTCCCAGGGCATTCTTCGGCAGCGCTGGATGGTGGACGACAGGTTTGCTGATATAGGTCATGAGGCGACTCCTGTAACCGCTACGTGATCATCCGACGACACGTGTTCCAAGACTGAGTCGATGAGGAATTCAGCGGTCACCGGAAGCCCGCCGTAGTACAACACCGAGATGAGCTTTTCAGGCGCGATGCCGGCTTCGGCGAGAAGTAAAGTGCGCAGTTGGGCATCACGATTCTGCTCGACCACGAACACCGTCTGGTGCTGCTCAATAAATTTCAGGACCCCCTCGGTAAAGGGGAAGGCCCGCAAGCGCAATGCGTCGAGTTGGATTCCACGTTGCCCAAGGCCTTCCAGCGCCTCACGCATCGGCTCGGTGGTGGTGCCAAAATAAAGAATACCGAGCGAGCTGCCGGGAGTCGCTTCAAGTAGTGCCTCGGGGACCAAGGTGGCCGCAGTAGTAAACTTGCGCCGTAAGCGGTCAATATTTTCAATGTATTGGGTGCTGTCCTCGGTGTAACGGCCATACTTGTTATGGCCGGAGCCACGAGTGAAGTAGGCTCCCCGCGAGGGATGGGTGCCGGGAAGAGTGCGATAGGGAATGGCATCACCATCCACATCGAGATAGCGATCAAAAGATGTGCCCGCTTCCAGGGCCGCATAATCAAGCACCTTGCCACGGTCAGGCCGATAGGACTCATCCCACGCAAAGGGTTCGGATAGCCAGGTATTCATGCCCAGGTCCAGATCGC
>CAYOLM010000221.1:0-3063 GCA_964404785.1 uncultured Mizugakiibacter sp. | reverse complement strand
GGTGTGGATGACCCCCGCCAGCTACGTCGCTGGCATTGCCGGGTGGTGGCCGATGATGGACGTACCGTGGCGATGGATAAGCTGTATCCCTATCCGCCGGGGGTGTCTGTTTAAGGGTGAACAGTAACTCTTCATCCGAGCGACGATCGCTGTGGGGCTGGGCTGCGTACTACTGGGGCAACCATGGCTTCACCACAGCGGTCATTGTGGTGTTTTTCCCCATTTTTTTCAGGGAGTACTGGAGTGCGGGCAGTAGCGTAGGGCTGAGCACCCTGCGTCTGGGAGTTGCCAATGCGCTGGCCAGTGGCATTGTGGCCCTGTCAGCACCCTTACTGGGTGCCATCGCTGATCGTGGTGGGCATGGCAAGGGTTTCCTGATTACCTCAGCGGTATTCGGCAGTGTCATGTTGCTGATCTTGGCGCTGGTTCCCCATGGTGCCTGGATGTGGGCGGTGGCGCTGTATGTGCTTGCTGCGGTGGGCAATTTCTATGGCAATGTTTTTGGTGATGCCATGGTGGTGCGGGTGGGACGGCCGGGCAAGCTGGAGATGACCTCGGCCATTGGCTACTTCGCGGGTTATGCCGGTGGAGGCGTGTTTCTGGTACTGGCTGCGGCGATGGTGCTGGCCCCGCAGGCATTTGGTTTTTCCGGAGTGGCTACGGCCGTACGCTTCAGCTTTGCTCTGGCGGCTCTGTGGTGGTTGGTGTTTACCTTGCCGATGTTGCGTTGGGTACCCAAGGTGACACGTACCGAGGCAGTAGGAGCCATTCAGGCGGCCCGGCAGGGTTTGCAACAGTTCCGGCGTACGCTTCGGCATATCGCGTCCTACCGCCAAGTGTGGATGTTTCTGATGGCCTATTGGTTGTATATCGATGGGGTCAACACGGTGATCCAGATGGCCGTGGACTATGGCAAAGCCATCGGCTTATCCACCTCGACCATGATTCTGGCGGTTTTGCTGGTGCAGTTTATCGGTATGCCGGCGGCCCTGGCCTTTGGCCATATCGGCGAGCGTATTGGTCCCAAACGTGGGATCTTGATAGGTCTGGTGGTATATGTAGGGGTATCGGTATATGCCACCCAGATCCACAGTGCCTGGCAGTTCTATGTGATGGCTGCTGCGGTGGGTCTGGTGCAGGGCGGAGTGCAGTTGCTGTCGCGGGCCTTGTATGCACGCTTGGTGCCGAAGGAACGTACCGGTGAGTTCTTCGGTTTCTACAACATGCTGGGGGAATTCGCCGCCATCCTCGGACCGTTATTGATTGGCTTCACCAGCTATCTTACCCGTGATCCCAGACTGTCGATTCTTTCGGTGATTGTGTTGTTTATTCTCGGTGGTGGCTTGCTCTTGCGCGTCGACACCCAGATCAGCTCGGTACCGGACAAGGCTGCTTGAGCAGCTAAATCGATATCGATCAGAACGCTAAATCTCTGTCTGGACGTCGGGCTTGATGAGTGGTGTTCTCAGCTCTGTCCAGAAGCGGGCAAAGTTTCGGGTGCAGATTCTTCCTGAATGACCTGGGCTACCAGTAATTTCAGATAACGGTCATGAAGCTCGCGATAATGATGGTCATTGATGCCGCCGGAATGGAGCAAGGCCGCTTGCATGGCCTGTTGGGTTTGCCCCAGTGGCTGCTTTTGCAGATTTTTAAGTTGTAGCCATGCCAGACTGGCACTGGGGAGTAAAGCGATTTGCCGAACCATGTCCGGCCACACTTGAAAACTGGACAACCTTTGCTCCCGCTTCAGTTCGCTGGCCAGAGCACCCAGTGCAGTACAGGGGTGCTTCGGGTCAAGCTGATGGGGTAGATGCAGATCCGCCCAACTGAGTAAGCGTTCCGGGAGCATGGGTCGGGCGATAGCATAGCCTTGCCCGAGGTCGGCTCCCAGGATGGCCGCCGCCTCGATCAGTCCGGGGGTTTCCAATCCTTCAACCACCACCTGAGCCTCTGCTTCCTGGGCCAGGTTGGTCAGATGGGTGATAAAGCCCAGTACCCGTAGCGGGTGTCGGGCGGCATCTCGGACCAGGTTTTGATCGATTTTTACGGTATCAAACGGTACATTTCGTAGGCGATTAAGGCTGGAGTAGGCTTCGCCCAGGTCGTCCTGAGCAAGGTGTATCCCCAGTGCTTTCCAGGAGGCGAGAATGACATCCAGTTGATCGGAGTTCTTGAAAGTATCGGTTTCAAGAACCTCCAGGCTCAGGACATGTCCTTCTGGTAATGGATGACTTTTCAGCAGCTTTTGTACGACCTGCTGGTAACGATGATCGTCCAGAGCATGGCCGGGAAGGTTCAACCCGATGCTGAGCTGCGGGTGGGCAGCATGCCAGTGTGAGGACCAGGCGAGGGCCTGGATGAGCCCTTTCTCGAAGAGCATCAGTAGCTCGTCATGGTTGAATACCGTCAAGAACTCAGAGGGGGCCAGGTATTGGTCACCATCTTTGAGCCGGGCCAGCGTTTCGATGCCGGCAAGGGTACCCGCATGCAGGTTGAGCACCGGCTGCGCATACATTACCAGGCCATCCCCGCTGAGCAGCTGACGCATCCGGCGTCGATACAGCATGTTGTAAACCTTGGGATTCTGGCGTTGTTCATGCAGCCGGCTATAGCCCAGGGCGAGTATCTGTTGGAGGTGCTGTAAAAAGGCGTGCTGGCTGTTTGAGGTAAAACCGCCCGGAAAGGCTGAATACAACTGCAGCAGGGCGATATTGGTGTTGCGTACGCGAATCGGTAGCACTGCCTGGGCTCGGATCCCCAGCTGGGCCGCTACGGTTCTCCAGGGCAGTAAGCGTTCATCGGTCTGGTAATTGCGAACATTCTGGATTTTACCACTGGCCCAGGCCTGGCTGCTTGGGCCACGACCGGAGGCGGTGGTGGGTTCGACCCGGATGGGGGTGGCCGATCCGGTTGCCAGCGCTTTCAGATAGTTCAGGAACGGCTCGCCGGACACCGCCTCGAACTGTAGATTTCCCTGCTGGTCTGGTCGGGCAATGACGGCACTACAGATTTCATCAAGTCCTTGCAGGTTTTTCACCACGTCTTCAATAAGCTCGGAAAAAC
>CAYOLM010000220.1:0-3067 GCA_964404785.1 uncultured Mizugakiibacter sp. | reverse complement strand
TGCAAAGCCATCAACGGGCACTGGCGGCCATCGATCAAGGCGAGTTCAAGGAAGAAATTGCGCCCTACCCCATTAATGACCGATACCCGGACTTGAGCACTCATGCCATTCATGAGGCTACAACAATGGCCGATACCGACGAAGGTCCACGCCGTGGCTCCAGCCTTGAAGCATTGCACAAGCTACGCACGGTATTCCGTATCGGCGGCAGTGTCACCGCTGGAAATTCTTCACAGATGTCCGATGGTGCGGGAGGCGTACTGCTGGCCAGTGAACGGGCTATACAAGAATATGGGCTGACTCCACTGGCGCGCTTTGTATCCTCTGCCGTGGCCGGAGTGCCTCCTGAAATTATGGGAATCGGCCCGAAGGAAGCTATTCCACTGGCACTGAAGAACACCGCCATAAAAAAGGATGATCTGGACTGGATCGAACTCAATGAGGCCTTTGCTGCCCAGTCCCTGGCAGTGATTCGCGAGCTGGATCTCGACCCGGCTAAAGTCAATCCGCTGGGTGGCGCCATCGCTCTGGGCCATCCGCTGGGAGCGACCGGGGCCAAACTCACCGCTACCCTTGTACACGGTCTGCATCGTCGTAAGCAGAAGTACGGCATGGTCACCATGTGTATCGGTACCGGTATGGGTTTTGCCATGGTACTTGAGGCCGTTTGACGTTCGACGGCCGTTTGGGTTCCACGAAATGGAGTGCTTCGGCACTCCATTTTTTTGTGGTCAGCACGGCAATGCTGTATATCGCGTTATCCGGGGGCGTCCCAGCGACCGCCGTTACCCTGATTTACTACGTTCCTGCTCCCACCGGCTCCGATCACGAAAATCGATACGCAAGTTGTAGAGCGCCACAAAAGCCGGAAAAAGGTTCTGCAGAATACCCACCGAATCGTTCTTACCAAAGATGAAGTAGCTCAGTGCCATCAGGCTACCGACGATAGACAGATACCAGAAGGTTCGCGGCATATGCACGCGCCGGTGCTTGCGGGTGGCGTACATCTGCACAAACCAGCGGGCGCTAAACAGCAGCGTGCCGGTATATCCAATCAATTTCCAGCCGGTGATGGTGACCCCCTGGAAAACGATAAGCACTTCGTTCATGGTATGTGATTCCTTGTGAAACCGAGCAATTGTATTGCCATGGATGTACATTCATACCCCACGCGACTTGCATCTCTATCCCTACTCTTTGCATAGTAGGGTTCCGCGCCATCAAAGTTCCGCATGACGCCAAGCATTATCGTGTTCCTCATCATCCTGGCCGGTGCCCTGGTGCTGTTCATCAGTGAGCGGGTACGTATTGACGTCACTGCTCTGCTGGTCATCCTGGCGCTGGCTTTCAGTGGCCAGCTGAGTACTCCTGCAGCACTGTCGGGGTTTTCCAGTGAAGCCGCCCTGATCACCGCTGGGGTATTTGTGATTTCCGCCGGCCTGGCCGCCACCGGTTTTGCCGATCGCATCGGTTTTTGGGTAGGGCGTGCCGCCGGCAACAGCGAATGGCGCACGCTGCTGGTGGTGATGCCCGTTGTAGCGATCCTGGCCGCCTTCACCCACCAGCTCATGGTGGTCGCGATGATGATGCCAGTGCTGCTGCGGCTGGCTCGGAACAACCAATTTCCTGCCTCACGGCTGCTGATGCCCATGGCCTTCGCCGCTTCGCTGGGTACCACTATTACCGTAATCAGTGCACCCGCATTCCTTATCGCCAACAGCCTGCTGCATCGCAGTGGCTATGCTTACCTAGGAGTATTCTCGGTCGCTCCAATCGGCATTACCCTGAGCGTCCTGGGCACTTTGTATCTGCTGCTGATCCATTGGTTGTTGCCGCGCCGCGAAAATCACAACGACGTGAGTGATCTGGCACGCCTGGACCGCTACTTCACAGAGATCACCATTCCCCCTGGATCACGCTGGAATGGTCGGCTCATGAATGAATTTTTGGATACCTATCGCGATCACCTGCAGGTCAGCGACTGGATACGCCAGGGGGTATCCTTGCCGCGACCCTTCGATACCCTTGCCCTGCTCGCTGGCGACGTATTGCTGGTACAAACCACCCCGGAGGAAATCGCCAGTTTCACCTCGCAGCCCGATCTGGCCTTGCATGCCGTGGCCCAGGCCGGTGAGGTGCTACCCAAGGGGTTCAGCGAGAAAGCTCATGGCAAGGCACGTCTATTCCAGGCTATGGTTGCGCCCCAGTCCATGTTTATCGGTCAGGCACTGGGGGATGTGGATTTTCCAGGACGCTTCGGGGTGGTTGCGGTGGGGCTGTGGCGACGTGATGGCTGGTTTGAAGGTGAGCTTGCCAAGACCCTTCTTGAGGCGGGCGATCAATTGGTACTCTGGGGCCCACCTGCTCAATTCCGCCACATTGCTAACCATCGCGGTTTTCTAATGCTGCTGCCATTTGAAGCCGAAGCCCGGGCCCGACATAAAGCCCCGTTAGCGGTCAGCATTCTGCTGGGCTCCGTCGTATTGGCTGCCAGCGGCCTGGCCACACCCGCACTGGCTTTTCTTGCCGGCGCGGTGGCGATGGTCATCACCCGCTGTCTACCTGCTGATCAAGCCTATCGCTCCATCGACCTACGTCCATTTATGATGATTGCCGGAGCTATCCCCCTGGGACTGGCCATGGAGCAGAGTGGTACTGCTATCTGGTTTGCCAACTGGATTGGGCAGCTGTTGCAAGGCTGGCAACCGTTCTACATTCTCTTAGTATTATTTGCCTCAGCCGCCCTGCTCACCCAGATCCTTTCTGATGCGGCAACCACGGCATTACTGGTTCCGTTAGCTATTGCCATAGCAGTACAGTTCGGACTCAGCCCCATCGCTGCTACAGTCTGTACCACAGTCGGTGCTGTGGCGGCATTTCTTACCCCTATTGGCCACCATGGCAGTCTGTTGGTGTTGCGTGCCGGTAACTACCGGTTCCTCGACTTCCTGTGGGTTGGCCTGCCTCTGACTCTACTGGTTGGACTGAGCACCACCTGGCTGGCCATGCGACTATGGCCAATGTAGTGCGTGGCTCACCCTCCGCAAGACAGTTGTCTCATACTGCA
>CAYOLM010000219.1:0-3095 GCA_964404785.1 uncultured Mizugakiibacter sp. | reverse complement strand
TTGGCCAAAATGGCCGGCACCTCCAAGATCACCATTTCACGCGCACTGGCTGACAGTCCCTTGGTCAGCACCACCACCCGTCAGCGCATTCAGGCATTAGCTCGTGAACACGGTTACAAGCTCAATGTCAGTGCCCGTAATCTACGTTTGCGCCGCAGTCACACGGTTGCTGTTATTGTCGAGATGAAACCCTCTATCGATCGCTCAATGATGGATCCCTACCCCTTGCGCTTGCTGGGTAGTATCACTCAGGAATTGTCCATCGCCGGCTACAGTGTCCTGTTAACCACCCGCCATGATGCCAATTCGGCTGCGGTACAGGCTGCCGACGGTTTGATTCTGCTTGGACAGGGAGTGCATCTACACGCCGTTCAACAGTTTGATAAGCTGGGTATCCCCATGGTGGTTTGGGGAGCGTCACCCAAGGGCGACCCGCATATCGTCGTCGGTAGTGACAACCGTCAGGGTGGAATGGCTGTTGCCGAATATTTTATCTCCATCGGTCGGCAGCACCCGGTGTTCATTGGCAACCCAGGGCATCCCGAAATTCTCGATCGTCTGCATGGATTTGTCGATGTTCTGACCGCTCACGACATCAAACCGCTACTGATCCGTCATAGCGAATTCACCATGGCCGCCGGAATGGATGCCATCCATTCCCTGACCGCCCGTAAGGCCGTATTCGATTCTATTTTTGCCTCCAGTGACCTGCTGGCCATGGGGGCGATCCGGGCCTTGGATCGGCTGAGCCGATCGATACCTCAGGATGTCTCAGTAATCGGCTACGACGATACCCCCCTGGGCGCAAACTTCATGCCCCCCCTATCCTCGGTACATCAGGACTGGCAAGAGGGTGGCACTTTGTTGGCACGCAAAGTACTGGCCCTGATCAAGGGTGAAACCCCTAGCTCCGAAATGCTTCCAGCAGTACTGGTAGTACGCGGAACCTGAGCCACCCACAGCGCGAGCCATTTACCCGCAGCCGATCTACTCATTATGCGGGTGCAGCTGAGGCGGGTGACACCCCACTTCCATCATTAGCTACGCAAGTGGGTGCCCAGTACACAATACCTGGCCCCGACAGCCAGCGGCTGGCACTGCTTTGAGTGCCACCTATTTGCAGACGTTCTGTGTCCAGGATGATGAGCATGGCGGCATCGCCGATCGCGCCATACAAGTGAGTCGCCCGGCCCGGTGCTTGCGCCCGATGCTGATTTCACTCATTATTCTCTTCATCTTGATAGAAAGATATATACATAGGATACTGCGTCATGGCCTCGATCTCTCTGGAGTTCTTCCCCCCCAAGACAGTCGATCAGCAAGCCCAGTTTCAGCGCTCGCTACCAAAATTCATGGCCATGCAACCCGAGTATGTGAGCGTGACCTTTGGTGCCGGTGGTTCGACCCTCAGCTACACGCCGGAGACCATAAAAAAGTTGCTGGCCGAAGGCTTGGTTACGGCACCACACTTGTCCTGCATGGGCGGTACCCGGGAGGAAATTGCCGCCTTGCTGGATACCTACCAGGCCTTGGGCTGTCGGCGGGTGGTGGCGCTACGGGGCGATCTGCCTTCGGGTATGGCCCGGGCGGGTGACCTGCGTTATGCCTCGGAACTGGTGGCTTTCATCCGCAGCCACAGTGGTAATCACTTCCGTATTGAGGTGGGCTGCTATCCCGAGATCCATCCCCAGGCTGAAGATGCACGGACTGATCTGCGTCATTTCAAGGCCAAGATCGACGCGGGTGCCAATGGGGCCATCACCCAGTATTTTTTTAACGCCGATGGCTATTTCCGCTTTGTTGAGGAGGTTCGTGGGCTGGGCCTGGAGGTGCCGATTGTGCCGGGCATTATGCCGATCAGTAATTTCAGCCAGTTGCGACGCTTTTCCGAACAATGCGGGGCCGAGATTCCGCGCTGGATCGTACGTCGCATGCAGGCCTATGGCGATGATGCTGAAAGCATACGAAGCTTGGGTGCAGACGTGGTAGCCAGCCTATGCCGCCGTCTACTCGAAGGAGGTGCCCCCAGTCTGCACATCTATACGCTTAACCGGGCCAAGGCTACCCAGGCGGTCATGGATCGTCTCGACTGACCCGCCGGTCTGCGTTACCGAATCCTCAACGGATCACGCCATCCAGATTATGATAGGCGTTTCCATTCTGGAACATTCCAATGAGTAACCGTTACCCCGACTGGATCTGGCACAATGGCGAGATCAAGCCGTGGGCTGAGGCCACCACCCATGTTATGGCTCATGCCCTGCACTACGGATCCTCGGTATTCGAAGGTATTCGCAGCTACAACACGCCGAATGGTTCCGCCATTTTCCGCCTCACCGATCATCTCAAACGCCTGTTCCATTCCGCGCGGGTTTACGATATCGACATCCCGTATTCACAAGAGCAGATTGCGCTTGCCTGTCGTGAAGTGCTGCGCCGTAACGGTCTCGCTCAAGCCTACTTGCGACCGATCGCATTTCGTGGCCCGGGGAGCTTCGAACTTGGCGCCGATACACCCATTGATGTTGCGGTAGCCGCTCTGGCAATGGGCGCCTACCTTGGTGAGGGAGTGTTAGAACAAGGCATTGATGCCTGCGTATCCTCCTGGCAACGAACGGCTCCCAACACCATTCCTGCAGGGGCCAAAGCCGGCGGCAATTATCTTTCCGGCCAGCTGATCGCCCGCGAGGCCAAACGCCTTGGTTTCAGCGAGGGCATTGCCGTGGCAACCACCGGACTACTCAGTGAAGGAGCCGGAGAAAATCTGTTTTTGGTGCTTGACGGTGTACTGCATACCCCACCATTATCCAGCGCAATCCTGCATGGCATCACCCGCAGCTCACTGATGACACTGGCCCGCGACGACGGAATTGAAATCGTCGAGCACGACCTGCCCCGTGAATATCTGTACTTTGCTGACGAGGTGTTCATGTGTGGTACCGCCGCCGAAATCACCCCGCTTCGCTCGGTCGACGGTAAACCGGTCGGTCAGGGCCGGCCCGGCCCAATCACCCAGCACCTGCAGAAAATATTTTTCGGTCTGTTTGATGGCAGCACCCCGGATCGACATGGCTGGCTGGAAGCCGTCGAGACCT
>CAYOLM010000218.1:0-3100 GCA_964404785.1 uncultured Mizugakiibacter sp. | reverse complement strand
TTTGCGTAAGCTTCCCCAAGCAGAAAATCGCGATTCCCGACCATGAAATACACCGGAACCCCAGTCATGGCAAGCTGGGCCAGCGACACCGCCACCCGGGCCGGCAAGGGATCATCGTTGTCATCGCCAAGCCAGACATCAAACAGGTCTCCCAAGATGTACAGAGCCTCCGCCTGCCGGGCCTCGGTGACCAAGAAATGCTCAAACAACGCAGTAATCTCAGGCCGAGCCGGGTCGAGATGCAAATCGGAAATAAGTAAGGTATTCATTACTGCACAGCATAACCTGCACTGGTAGTGAGCCGTATCATCCTGAGAGACAGTCAGACTTGAGGAAATCTCATGGGCCGTCACGAACAGGCGAAGCACAAGAACTCGTGGAATGAACTGCGAGGCCGGTCAAGTCGGTAGATGAGGTGCACACGACCCCCGACAGCGCCATCGGCTCTTGCGTGAATTCTTAGCAGCACCTTGCTTACTTCAACATATCCCCTAAACCTCGTCGATAAGTGCGTGGGGATAGTCTGCTTGACGCTTCTGAAATGACAAAATGGCGGGATTTTTAATGACCCCCGCATCAATATTCACAGCCCGCCGAAGCGTATCATTGAGCTGCCAACTATCGTAACCAGCCAATACCGTCGGCAAATGGACAAGGAGTGCGGCAGAGATGGATCGAGAGGCACTTTCCCAGAGGTAACTCGGAGTGTGATCAACTGCGTAGTAATCTATATTACCTACCTTGAACATAGGATTTTTAAAAGTAGTGGGCTTAGCAAAGAAGAATCCCATATCCTCATCGCAACTAACATCGATGATCAAACATCCTGGCTTGAGGGTTGATTTTTCATCTTCAGTTACGAAGAAAGTGGGATGGTCAGGGTCCTGGTAGGTTCCATTTACAATAATATCAGATTGGCGGATCAACTCAGCCAACGGTCGTTGAGCACCATCATGCTCTACCACCACCATACGGGATTCGTTATCCTTACCTTCCCGGATGCGAACGTAATGGCAATCCAGCACTTCTTCGCGGACCTCATAATCGGGGCGTTGAATACATATTGTAATATCTAAAAATCCCCGTGCTTTAAGAGCATAGATAGCACCACGGCTCACCGCACCAAAGCTGAAAATAATAATTTTCCGTTGATTTCCATAGTGACCATCAATACCTCTAAGTTGTAATGCATGCAGGACTGCCGTATAACCTGCTAATTCATTATTTTTATAGAAAGTGTGACGACCAACCTGTTTTTCAGGCCCCCAGGCGAACATATCCTCGAAAGCAATGATGGTGTGCTTACGATCAATGGCAGACTGAGTAATGGAAGATTGCTGCACACAATGTGGCCAACCCCACAAGATTCCACCTTTACGAAGCTCCTGTAAATCAGGTAACATCGGTTTTGGAAGAATAACATTACCAATATCAGCCAATAGTTCGTGACGGGTAGCAATACCACCAGTCAGTGCAGCAATTTCTGCATCTTCAATACCAAATGGCTGGCCATAACCTTTTTCAAACACCAGCTGACGACGAATATGCTCTGACAGGCGTAACAGATGTTTAGGATGGATGGGAACGCGTCGCTCATCTACTTTTCTTGAAGTTCCAATAACTCCAAATGTCAATTCGTTCATGTTATTTCCTATATTAAAAATATTGGCTATACGAATATCTTCCTTGATGCGTTCGGCTGTTACCCCGACATCTATGTGATGAGCAATCCAGAGCAAGGATTTTTTGAGCTTGGCCTCTACCCGACACTACGCCGAGCGATGTTGTTATTCACGGCATACAAGAGAATACCGATTTTCAGTCCTTATATCTGCGCTCTCTGAAGAAATGTCGCAATAGCTCTGCAGACTGGTCTTCAAGCAAGCCTGTCTCGACCGCTATACGATGATTGTGTCGATCACTGATCAGGGTATCAAACACGCTTCCGGCCGCGCCAGTTTTAGGATCGAAGGCAGCGAATACGACCCGTTCCACCCGTGCATGAACCAAAGCCATCGCACACATCGCACAGGGTTCCAGCGTGACATACAGGCTACTGCCGGGAAAACGATAATTTGCCAGTCGTACCCCCGCTGCACGCAAGGCAAGAATCTCCGCATGGGCAGTAGGGTCATTGAGGGTAACGCAGCGGTTCCAGCCCTCCCCTATCGCGTGTTCTCCAAGAACCAGTATGGCGCCTACTGGAACTTCATTGTCCTGTTCCTCAGCGAATCGGGCCAATTGCAAAGCCCTGCGCATCCAGCGTAGGTCAACTTTGCGCTGGTGCTCACCGACATCAGTGATCTTGGTATCGGCTTCTGGAGGTGTTGTACTCATTCCCACTCGATTGTAACCATGCAGTAAAAGTCAAATATTGGCACGGGCTTTCCAGTGGTCACAAGTGTCAATACCATCAAAAACCATATTGAAAACCTATGACTAATCACCACTAGAAATTACCGACAGAACGCGGCCATACAACACCCTAAGCCACCTTCAGGCTTGGACTTCCAGGTGTATGCCTTCCGGCTCCTGCAGCTAACTGATCACCGCAAACAGGTTGTGCGCCTGGGGATTCCCATTCGGTTCGGCCCGAACATGCACATGAGACTGTTGCCCGACTTTTTGAAAACCCGGGACAATTCCTCAAACCCGATTGTCACGTTGATAGGGTTACGCAGTACTACTTTGCCGGTATCGATACCACCAGCAAGCAGACGTTCAAATCTTTCTTGCTGCAAGACCTTGCAAAACGCGGTGTCCCGCTAGGCCCGCGCCTAAATAGTATCTTTAAAATCTTTCGTCAATGCCATCTTACACCTCTTGCCGTTTCCGATGCTTATAGCCGCACCCGTGCCCTTTTGCGGCAGAGGTGTCCACATCGTGGCACGTCTTGGTACACCCGCCAGTCTGCCCCCCTATCTACGTCATCCCGGGCGTAGACCCGGGATCCACGCACTAGCGATACCGCCCGCTGTCGGATGGGACCTCATGTGCAATCCGTGCCGGGTGGATTCCCGCCAGCGCGGCAATGACGATAAGGTTCGTCATCCCGGGCGTAGACCCGGGATCCACGCACTAGCGATACCGCCCGCTGTCG
>CAYOLM010000217.1:0-3102 GCA_964404785.1 uncultured Mizugakiibacter sp. | reverse complement strand
AGGTGTTTTTTGCGCAGACGAATAGCTTTGGGAGTGACTTCGACCAGTTCGTCGTTCTCAATGAATTCCAGGGCCTGTTCGAGCGATAGGCGGATAGGAGGCACCAGGGATAAAGCATCGTCTTTGCCGGAAGCCCGAACATTAGTCAGCTGTTTGCCCCGCAAGGCATTAACGGTGAGGTCATTGTCCTTGGCATGAACACCAACAAGCTGGCCTTCGTAAATCTCGACCCCGGCATCGATGAGCATGCGACCCCGGCTCTGTAGATTGAACAAAGCGTAGGCGGGTGCTGTTCCGGTCCCATTGGAAATCATGACGCCGTTGGAACGCTTGGCGATGGCTCCCCCGGACTTGGGCGCGTAATGGTCGAAGACATGAAACATCAGGCCGGTGCCTGCGGTCAGAGTTCGAAACTCAGTTTGAAAACCAATCAGGCCACGGGCGGGAATCAGATATTCAAGACGTACCCGGCCTCGACCATCAGGCACCATGTTCTTGAGTTGTCCGCGGCGTTTACCCAGGCGCTCCATCACCCCACCCTGGAATTGGTCTTCAAGATCGACCACTAATTGTTCATACGGTTCTTGGACGACACCGTTGATTTCACGAAGGATGACTTCCGGGCGTGACACGGCCAACTCGTAGCTTTCCCGGCGCATCGTCTCGATAAGTACTGACAGATGCAGTTCACCCCGACCCGAAACCTTGAACTTGTCAGGGTCTTCAGTTTCTTCGACACGTAAAGCGACGTTGTGTAGGATTTCGCGCATCAGCCGTTCTCGCAACTGGCGACTGGTAAGAAATTTTCCGCCACTGACCTCCTTCTTCCCGGCGAACGGAGATTTGTTCACCTGGAAGGTCATGCTGATGGTGGGTTCATCAATACTCAGTGCCGGTAACGCCTCGGGTGTAGCCGGGTCACAAACGGTATCCGAGATACTCAACCCTTCAATACCAGAGATGGCAATGATGTCACCCGCCCGTGCATCGGTGATCTCCCGACGCTCCAGACCCATAAATCCCAGCACCTGCAATATCTTGCCGTTACGCTGACGCTTTTCATGGTCGATGATGGTCACTGCCATGTTGGGGTGGACGGTGCCACGCTCAATCCGGCCGATACCGATCAGACCCACATAGCTGTTGTAGTCCAGCTGGCTGATACGCATTTGGAAGGGGCCATCCAGATCCACACGAGGAGCCTCAACATGCTGCATGATCGCCTCAAACAAGGTGGTCATATCACCATCGCGCACGTTGGGATCGAGGCTTGCATAACCATGTAGAGCTGAGGTGTAAACCACCGGGAAGTCGAGCTGTTCTTCGCTGGCACCCAGCCGATCGAATAGATCGAAGGTGGCATTGAGTACCCAGTCAGGCCGGGCACCGGGTCGATCGATCTTGTTGATAATTACGATCGGCTTAAATCCCATCTCGAAGGCTTTCTGAGTAACGAAACGGGTTTGTGGCATGGGACCGTCTATGGCATCAACCAGTAACAAGACCGAATCGACCATGGACAGTACCCGCTCAACCTCGCCACCAAAATCAGCATGGCCTGGAGTATCGACAATATTGATGCGGTTTTCGTGCCAGCGGATGGCCGTGTTCTTGGCCAGAATGGTAATACCGCGTTCCTTCTCCTGATCGGTTGAATCCATTACCCGATCGGTTATCACGGTACGCTCACTGAACGTACCTGATTGCCTGAGTAGCTGGTCAACAAGGGTGGTCTTACCGTGGTCAACGTGCGCCACAATGGCGATATTGCGAAGATTTTCAATGGACATGCGAAATAGGCCCGATGGGATTCAGGGCATCTGCGTCAGGGTAACCAGCAATTATACATGGATAGTAGGGTAGCTGACGATTATAAATGGCTGCGGTTTGCTGTCGGGATTTCCGTTTGCGCTGCAGCTTAGTGTGGGTGTGGTAGCCTCACTTTGATCCCATACTATGGCGTATTGTTGATGTCCGAGCCCCTGTTTGACCTGTCAGCTAAGACCGCACTGGTAACGGGTGCAAGCCGCGGTATCGGTGCGGCGATTGCCCACCTTTTGGCGGATCATGGAGCCCAGGTGGTGGTATCGAGTCGCAAGCTTGAGGCCTCGGAACGTGTCGCCAAGGAAATCCGCGAAAAAGGTGGACAGGCTTTTGCACTGGCGGCCCATATGGGTCAGGTTCAGGCTATCGACACACTGTTTGCGGAGCTTGATGATCGTCAGTGCGCACCGGATATCCTGGTCAACAATGCCGCGACCAACCCGTACTTCGGCCCGATGCTGGACATGAACCTTGAAGCCTACGAAAAAACCGTTGCTGTCAACCTTCGAGGGTATTTTTATGCGACGCAACTGGCAGCCCGGAGAATGCGGCTGGGCGGTGGTGGTTGCATTGTCAATATTGCTTCGGTCAACGCCCGTCGTGCAGCGTCCGGCCAGGGGGTGTATTCGTTTACCAAGGCGGCGGTTGTCAATATGACCGAGGGTTGGGCAAAGGAGCTTGCCGTACACGGTATCCGCGTCAATGCGGTATTGCCGGGGCTTACGGAAACCCGCTTCGCCAGTGCCTTGACCGGTAACCCGAAAATCCTTGAACCCCTATTACGAATGATTCCCTTGGCTCGGCCGGCTCAGCCCCAAGAAATCGCCCCGTTGGTACTGTTTCTGGTCTCCCCGGCGGCAAGCTACGTGACCGGTGCGGCTTTTACTGCTGATGGTGGTTATCTGGCCTGAACAGCGATTACTCAGGCCGAGAAGTATCTCGTGCGGGACGGGGCATGTAATCGCCCATGCTTCGGTTTGGATGAATCGGCTCAGCAGTATCTCAGGTGGGAAAGGCACGATCCAGCCAGGCTGCGACGGGAAGGTTCTTGCTACGTAGAAACTCTGGACTGAAGAGCTTGCGCTGGTAGCGCGTTCCTGAGTCGCACAAGGCGGTCACGATGACATGGCCTGCTCCCAGCTCACGAGCCAAGCGGATGGCCCCAGCCATGTTGACGCCACTGGAACCGCCGACACACAAACCCTCTTCGATAAGCAGCCGATGAATGAGTGGTGTGGATTCGGTGTCAGGTATGGAATAGGCCGTATCGACGGCGGC
>CAYOLM010000216.1:0-3114 GCA_964404785.1 uncultured Mizugakiibacter sp. | reverse complement strand
GGAGCGTAATGCTCTTGTCTCGTCATCCCGGGCGCAGACCCGGGATCCACGGTCTGGCGACACCGTCCGACGTCCGATGGAACCTCAAACGTGCTCCGGGCCGGGTAGATTCCCGCCTACGCGGGAATGACGAAAGGGTTTGTCATCCCGGGCGGAGCGCAATGCTTTTCTCGTCATCCCGGGCGGAACGAAGTGGAGACCCGGGATCCACGGTCTGGCTGCATCGCCCGAGCGAGCCTCGAACGTGCTCCGGGTCGAGTGGATTCCCGCCTGGGCAGGAATGGCGAGAAGGAGGCTTGTGGTTGCGGGTAGAAAACACCCCCTGTACACGGATACGCGATACCCGCGTGGTCTATGCCGTAGTTCACAGCTCAGGACCCCAGACAGGCCATCCGTATTGCGAGCCCGAGGCTTAAAATCGGTAGCGAGCGCTCGCCGTAATCATCCGTGGTGGGCCGTAGTAGCCGGTGACCATGCCCAGGGCAATGATGTTGAATCCCGAGGTGCGGTAGTGCTTGTTGGTAAGGTTGCGGCCCTCAATGCTATAGGTCCATGGTCCATGGGTATACCAGATTACCCCGGCGTTGACCAAGCCATAGCCAGCTTGGGCCAGCGCTGTGCTGAGATTCTGGTCGAAGTAGGTGATCGACTGGTAGGTGACATTGAGGCGGGCCGAGACATCCCCGCCGTCGGCCAACGGGAAATGTTTCCACACGGTTAGTCCGCCATTCCATTTCGGCGCGTAGGTAAAGCGGCTCTGGCCGGCGATATTTACCCCACGGCTGAGGTACTGCGTATAGCGCGGATGCAGCCACGAAAGGTTGCCGCTCAGGGACCAGTGGTCGTCCATCTGCCAGCTGAACTCGTTTTCGATGCCGTCGATATGGGCGGCACCGGCATTGGTAAAATCAGCGAAGAAGGCCCGCTGCCCACTGGGGGTCACGTACGAGGTGTACACCGATAGCTGGATGTTGTGGTAAAGCTCACGGAATGCCGCGGTATTGAGCATCAAGCGGCCGTCGAAGAAACTCATCTTCGCCCCCAGTTCGTAGTTCACCAGGGTCTCATTGCGGATCGGTTGGCACGACTCCGGGATTGCCGTGCAGTTGGCCTGGATGTTGTAACCACCGGAGTGGAAGCCGGTACTCACGGTACCGTATAGGTTGATTGTGTCAGAAGCCTTCCAACCCAGGGTGACTTTCGGCGAGACGTTGCTGGCCGAGGTCGATCCATTGAAATTCGCCTGTATCCCGTTGGGGGTAGTGAATGTGGTGTCAGGGTAGGTGAAGTTGCGAATGACGGCGTGCTTGCTGTCGTGGGTATAACGGGCGCCCAGCTCCAGGTTCCAGTGTGGCGTGAACTGCCAAGTGTAGTCGGCATAGCCGGCCAGGCTGCGGGTATTGACGCTGCCCCCACTGCTAACCCGCAAGGCATAGCCGAGGGTTGTGAAGGGTGGGAACGCCAGCAGGGCATACTTGTTGTCGCCGGCCGCATAGCCATCAAAGAAGTACAGGCCCAGCACCCCGTGCAGGTCTCCTCCATTGTCATAGATAGCCTGTAGTTCCTGACTAAACTGGTGGCTGTGGTAGACGAGATTATTGTCGGCAATGGGCAGCGGCAAGGTATCCACATCGATATTCATGTTGCTGTTGGAACTGCGGTAGGCAGTAATGGATTTATAGGCCAGGTTTCTCGATGGCTGCCAGTTCATGATTAGGGATGCCCCACCAGAATCGGTCAGATTGACCGGAGCCATGCCACTCTGCGTGTCATAGGGGTTACTCAGCGGCGGGGTTTGGTTAGGGTCGAAAGGAATAATGGCCAGACGCTGGCCCCCGCGCGGGTTCGAATGATCCGCAGTGCCATCCAGTGAAAGCGTGGCGTTGAACGTGCCGTTGGGGAAATAGCCCAGGCTCACCCGTGCGGCCCTGATGTCGGTGTTGCTCGTTTTGCGGCCAGTAAGCAGGTTATGGCCAAAACCGTTGTTGTGCAGGCTGGTTGCCGCGGCTCGAAAACGCCACACGCCGTTGCTGCTGGCGTTGCCGTAAGTGACTTCCAGGTTCCGGGTGGCGTGCATGCCGAGGGTGGCCATGACCGAGCCGGTTGCGTGAGTCGGCAAGGGCTTGGAGATGAAATTGATCGCGCCGCCGACCGTATTTTTCCCGTACAGCGTACCCTGCGGGCCGCGCAGTACCTCAATCCGCTCCACGTCGAACACATCCAGCAGGGCCCCCTGCGGACGGGCGATATAAACCCCGTCGAGATATAAGCCCACTTCGGGGTCGAATCCCCACAGCGGGTTATTCTGGCCAATACCACGCAAGTAAACGGTGAGGGTCGAAGTGGTGCCCTGGGTGGCGCCAATTTGCAGATCGGGCACCAAGCCTTGCAGGTTTGTCAGGTTTTGTACGTTCTGCTCTAACAGTGACCGTGTATTGAAGGCGGTGACCGCGATCGGTACGTCCTGCAGGGTTTCCTCATAGCGCCGTGCGGTGACCATGATGGTTTCCAGATTGGTCACTGAAGCCGGTTTTGGCTTGATTTTCTTCATCTTATCGGCAGCATGGATCGTGCCTGTGAGTAGGGTGAGTGCGAGGGCAACGGCAAGAGAACAGCGCTTCATAGGTCATCATCCCCACCAAAAAGGATATATTCTAATATAGGAATACGTTAAATGTTAATGCGCTGCAACATGCCGCTGACCCGTATCTGGCTTGCTGCTTTTTATAATCGGATTGCAGGGTGTCAGCATGTGGGTGCGAAAAATGTTGAACATCATTGCAATAGTAGCTGGGTGGCCAGGGGCTTGTCGGACTTGGGTAGGACCTACTGTGACGGTGGAAAATAGGTTCAGTCTCTGGCTCTTTATCGTTAAATAGAACCACTATTCGCCTCAAAAGATCCAAAAACTGACCTCGATTTTTATCCGCCTCGCTACGACCTTCCAAGCCCAACAGGCTCCCGGGGTTTTCAACCTGTCACGTGGTTGAAATCGCCTTGTAGCATACGTTTACGGTCTTATCTGCCCCGCTTACTTCTCACAAATCCTTCTGCGGAGACGAAATCATCGAAGGGTTAACAAGCAGTTGGGTACTGCTTTTATGGGCGGCCTGT
>CAYOLM010000215.1:0-3154 GCA_964404785.1 uncultured Mizugakiibacter sp. | reverse complement strand
AAGCAGCTGAATTTGTTCTAGTAAAACTCGGTCGCTTGCGGCCGAGTTTTTTATCTGGCATTTTGGCACGGGTGAAGCCTATGGGCCCGACCCGCAGTTTTCATTGTAAGTAGACACGCTGCCAGGATAGGCACGGTGCGATGAGGCTCATCCGCGCTGCGGCGTTTTGAGCGGCTGCATGAGTAATGCCCCCAGACCTTGGGCGGGATCTTCGCGGAAGTCGTCAAGGCCGAGTTGCATGGTTTTCTGGGGAGCTGCCGGGTGCTCGCGATAACTACTGAAAATCCAATCCCAGCAGCTCAGGTTAAAGCCGAAGTTGCGATCATGCTCATCGGCCGCAGGACGGTGGTGAATACGGTGCATATCGGGGGTAACCAGCAACCAGCGTAGGAGCCGGTCTATGCGCAGCGGTAAGGCGAGGTTGGAATGGTTGAACATGGCTGTGGCATTGAGCACGATTGCGAAGGCAAGCACTGCGTTGAGCGGAGCCCCGAGTGCCACCACGGCAGCCATTTTCACACTCATCGACAGGATGATCTCCAGCGGGTGAAAGCGTAAGGCTGAGGTGACATCCAGGGCAAGGTCGCTGTGGTGGACACGATGCAGGCGCCAAAGCGCCTCGTAACGGTGCATTAGCCGGTGTTGCCAATAGATGGTGAGATCAAGCAGCAGTAGGGTGAGCAGCCATTGCAGTATGGTTCCGGCGTGTAGCCACGGCAGCAGGCCGAGGTGTCGTTCAGCAGCCCAGGCGGCCGCACTAACTGCGGCTAGGGGTTGTAGCAGGCGCAGGCTTACGGTACTTACGAGTCCCAGGCCGAGATTCGAAGTCCAGCGTATGGATCGTCGTACGGGGCGGTATTGGCGTGGCCAAAGCTGTTCAGCGATGCCCAGTAAAACCAGCAGACCGAGAAAAACGCTGAGGCGGAAGGTATTTTCAAGGGTGAACATAGGTGCTAAGAAACGGGGTGGTCTGATTGCAGGGTGCTGTTGTGGACCCCCCTGTTGCATGCATGATTACACGCGCCTGTCATGGGCTTACTTGAAAAACCTACTGCGCAGCCCCATTGCGGTGTTGTGTCCTCACGTACTTCTCGCCTATGTACCTTACATGTTTCAGAGATCCGCTCCGGGTCATCTTCCGCTTGAACCGTTCGCTACGGCTTTTCAAGGTGCCCGGAGTGTTTCTGTTGACTGAGCAACAAAGTGGGTAGGGTGCGGGTGAGGTGCTCTTAGTCATTGACCCATACAACCTGAATGCCTGCCGAAAGACAGTTGATGGCCGCGTCGCTGAATGCTTGTAGCCATCTATATGCTCGGGTAGGGTGAATTGTCATCCACCAGCGTGATTGATATTGAGAATCCCCCTATGAACAGTTCCACCTTGGCAACAGCCAAGAACTACACTCTCAGCGAAGAAATAGCCAATGCCAGCATTCATGGCCTGGGCGTGTTGCTGGCGATCGTCGGTTTGGTGTTGCTGGTGATTTTGGCAGTAGAGCGCAGCTCGGCTCTGGCGGTGGCGGCCGTTAGCGTGTACGGGGCCAGCCTGATTCTACTCTATACCAGCTCGACGCTGTATCACACGCTGCTCAGCCCACGGGCCAAGGCGCTGTTCCGGCATCTCGACCATATTTCGATCTACCTGCTGATTGCGGGTACCTACACACCGTTCACCCTGGTCAGTCTGCATGGAGGCTGGCGGTGGTCACTGTTTGGCTTGATCTGGGCACTGGCATTGGCCGGCATTGCCATGCAGGGCAACCTGATCAAGCGTCGGCGAGGCCTGTCGATTGCCGTGTATATTGCCATGGGCTGGGTGGGGATTATCGCAATCAAACCGCTGATTGACGCTTTACCCACTGGCGGTTTGGTATTGATGCTTGCCGGTGGAGTGGCCTATACCCTGGGCACGGTATTTTACGCTTGGCACCGATTGCCCTACAACCACGCCATCTGGCACGGTTTTGTGCTGTCGGGCAGTGTGCTGCATTTTCTTGCGGTGTTGCTGTACGTGTTGCCGGGCCGCTGAGGGGGGCGGTCGGATTCAACAAGTATTGTGACGTTGCCAGATACGGCAACGGTTGTTAGCCGGCATTGGCAGATCGTCCTGCAATATGAAGCCCGCTTTGCGAGCCAATGTATCCACGGCTTCGACATCACGAATACCCATGTGGGGGCCCTGATCCTGCAGCCAGACACCGAAGGCTTCGTTACTGCTGCTGGTAAAACGGCCAGCATGGTTGAATGGACCGTAGATGACGAGTTTTGCCTCGGTGGTGGTGATGTCGGGTAGCTTTGCGAACAAAGCCTGCACTTCGCTCCAGGCCATGATGTGCAAGGTATTGGCAGTGAAGATGGCGTCATAAGGGCCTTCCGGCCAAGATCCACTGACGTTGAGATCGACTGGCGGCGGGGTATTGGGCAGGCAGGCTTCGTCCAGCCACAGGCGCATACCGGCTAGGTGTTCGGTACGATCTGAAGTCTGCCAGAGCAGATGTGGCAGGGCCGCAGCGAAGTGCACGGCGTGCTGGCCGGTGCCGCTGCCGATTTCCAGTACTTTGTGGCAATTCGCAAAAACAGTATTCAGCACCTTGAGAATTGGCTGGCGATTACGTTCACAAGATGGCGAGTATGGCTTGTCCATCGGGACTCGCTGTAGAGCAATCAGTTGGTACGAGGGCCGCGCAGCAGTCGCGCCGGTAGCAGCAATACCGCCCGTAGCAGTGCCAACACGGCGTCCACGGTGATACCAATCAGCCGGAAGGGCAACAGCAGCAACCAGATCAGCGGATACAGCAGCAGGGCTAACAGGGCCAGTGGCCAACTAAATACCAGCAGCAGTAACCAGAGTAGTAAAGTCAGCATGGAGAGCCTCTGCAAAAACATCGTACGGATATCACTATAACGGTCTTCTGAACGTTGCAGGCGTCAGCGACAAGGAGTCAAGGATGTACGGTACTAGACGGTACCTGATGAGGATGGAGTTTTCAGCACTTGATTCAGGCCCCGCCTACTGGCTCGAAGCAACCCCGGGCGACATATATAGATCGCCCGGGGCACCCGGCTTAGAGTAGTTGCCGGCCTACCTTCACGGCCGACTGCAGGGTTTGCTCACCCTTGGCACTACGTTGTGCCAGGGTCTGGTACACCGCAT
>CAYOLM010000214.1:0-3193 GCA_964404785.1 uncultured Mizugakiibacter sp. | reverse complement strand
CAGGCCAGAGCTGCGCTCATGAGCAGCGACTCAGCAGTACCGTCGCCAAGGCGGCGATGCCTTCGCCTCGGCCGGTGAAGCCGAGTCGCTCGCTAGTGGTGGCCTTGACGCTGACCGTATCCATGGCAACCTGCATGGTCTGCCCCAGCACCTCGCGCATGGCCTGCACATGCGGAGCAATACGTGGAACCTCACAGATGATCGTGATATCGGTATTGCCGAGCCCATAGCCACGCTGCTGCAACATAGCCGTCACCGCACTCAGCAATTCAACACTGCTGACATTCTTCCAGCGGGCCTGCGACGACGGAAAATGCGTGCCGATGTCACCCAGCGCCAGCGCCCCCAGCATGGCATCACACAGGGCATGAATGACCACATCGCCATCAGAATGTGCGATCAGACCCTGCGAGTGCTCAATACGTACCCCGCCCAGAAACAGATGATCCCCCGGACCGAAAGCGTGCACGTCATAGCCCTGGCCGACTCGGCACGCCATTATTGGATACCTCGAAAAATTGTGGCGTGTGGTTCGAATGTCAACTGTCGATAAGGTAATATCCAATACATATCAAATAGATAGGAAATGTATAAACAAGTAAGCAACGCAGTAATCGGGCGGCACAATAGGTTTGTCAAGATCCTCATTGACTACTCTCTCCCGTCAAGATGGCTGCGGCGATCAGCAGATCAGTGTCCGTGGTGACCTTCAGGTTACTACTGTGTCCGACAACAATACGGGGATGAATTCCGGCATAGCGTTCCATGGCCGAGGCTTCATCGGTAATCTCTGTATTGCCCTGAGCCTGGGCCAGCACCGCTAACAAGGCCCCGCGCCGAAACATCTGCGGGGTCTGTGCCAACCACAATCCAGCCCTGGATTCAGTCCGCAACACCCGGTCTTCCGCATCAGCCCGCTTCAGGGTGTCATGCAGGGGTATGGCCAAAAGCCCACCATCGCCATTACCCGCACTATCCAGCAGGCGGGTAATGGCAGAGGTTGCCACACAGGGGCGGGCCGCATCGTGAACCAGAACAAAATCCTTGGCGGCAACGTCAGCAGGCAGTGCATCCAGGCCCGCTCGTACCGAATCGGAACGCTCGGCACCCCCACTAACCGTACGCACCGGCTTGCCATGGATCTGGGTCGGTACCGGCCATTCGTGCTCGTGCGGAGCCAGGACCACCAGTAAACCCAAAATACGCGGATGCCCGGCCAGTCGCTCCAGGGTATGCCACAACAGCGGTTGACCGGCGATCTGCGCGTACTGTTTGGGTATTGCACCGCCAAAGCGACGACTGTGGCCCGCCGCAGGCACTACGCACCAGGCACAGAGTTCCAGGTCAGTGGCCACGACCATCCTTATCGTGAGGTTTAGCCGGCTCGACCACTTGATAGAAGACCTCGCCAGGCTTGATCAACCCAAGTTCCGACCGGGCCCGCGCTTCAATGGCCTGGTGGCCACGCTTCAGATCTCTTACTTCGGCCTCCAGCAGACGGTTACGTTGTTGTAAACGGGCGTTCTGTGTGGCTTGACGGGTTACCTGGTTGCGCAGTGAATGTACCTCTCGCATACCACCCTGCCCCCACCACAGGCGACCTTGCAGCAGTATCACCAAAACGATCAGGATGAGAGCAATCCAGCGCAACATGATTTTTTGCCAGCTCAGTGCACAGACAATTGACGAAACGTAGAACCGCCGGCATAGCGAGCCTTGTCACCCAGTGCTTCCTCAATCCGCAGCAATTGGTTGTATTTACCGATGCGTTCGCCGCGGCACAACGAGCCGACTTTGATCTGTCCAACATTCGTAGCCACCGCCAGATCGGCAATCGTAGTGTCTTCGGTCTCGCCAGAGCGATGCGAAATCACTGCGGCATAGCCGGCCTCGGCTGCCATGTGAATCGTGGTCAGTGTTTCGCTGAGAGTACCGATCTGATTGAGCTTGATCAGGATGGCGTTGGCAATTCCGTCTGCAATACCGGCTTTGAAGATTTCAGGGTTGGTGACAAAGTTGTTATCGCCCACCAGTTGTACCCGTGAGCCCAGCCTCACGGTCATCTGCCGCCAGCCATCCAGGTCGTCTTCAGCCATGCCATCTTCGATGCTGAGTATCGGATACTCGGCCAGCCAGTCATCGAAAAGCTCAATGAGCTGCCCGGTAGCGAGGCGTTTACCTTCACCCGCCAACTGGTATTTACCGGTCTCCAGAAACTCCGATGCGGCTACATCCAACCCCAGCCAGATGTCCTCACCGGGGTGATAACCCGCTTTCACAATCGCCTCGAGAATGATCTCCAAGGCTTCAACATTGGAACGCAGATCCGGGGCAAAGCCTCCTTCGTCACCGACCAGGCTGGCCAGACCATGGCTGTGCAACTCAGACTTGAGGGCATGAAACACCTCGCTACCGGCACGCAGGGCCTCATGGAAACTGCCTAGGCCCACCGGGATGATCATGAACTCCTGGATATCAACATTGTTATTGGCATGGATCCCGCCGCTGATGATATTCATCATCGGTACCGGGATCGACACCTCACCTCCCGCCGCCAGATAGGCCCACAAGCCCACGCCACGTTGTTTCGCCGTTGCCTGCGCGGCGGCCAAGGATACCCCGAGCAAGGCATTAGCACCGAGGTTGGATTTGTTGCCCGAGCCATCCAGTTCTATCAAGCGCCGATCCAGCCCGGCCTGATCGCTGGCATCAAACCCGCGCAGAGCAGCGGCCAGAACTGTGTTGACGTTGTCGACCGCCTTAAGCACCCCCTTACCCGCGTAGCGGGTCTTGTCACCATCGCGCAGTTCGACCGCCTCACGGGTGCCGGTGGAGGTCCCACTGGGTATCGCCGCGCGGCCCCGGGTGCCATCGCTAAGGGTAACTTCGGCTTCCAGGGTTGGATGACCGCGTGAATCAAGAACTTCACGAGCATGCAGGCTGCGGATCTGGGTCATGATGAATTGGGGTACTCGGGCAGGGAAGTAAGAGCCATCTGTTCGCGTTCTCGCCATTGCGAACACCAACGCCAACGTTTCGCAAACCACCCCATCCCAGTGCGCCATGCCAGGAGGGCGAAGAGTAACAACAGCGTGCCCAGGATGGTTGTAACCATCGCCAAGGTCGGCGTGGGCACTTGGGGAGAATCAGTTGGCTGGGCAGAATTCATGATTACACCTGCGGCAATGATACC
>CAYOLM010000213.1:456-3196 GCA_964404785.1 uncultured Mizugakiibacter sp. | reverse complement strand
TCATGCAAACTCTGCGCGGGCTCGGCGCGGGCGGCCCGGCGAGCCGGGAAATGCACCACCACGGATACCGCCAACAACAGCACGGCCAGGGCGACCCAAGTCGCCGCACCAAAGGGGGCAACTTGGGCTCCGGACAGGAACGCGAACTGCTGCGCTAACCAGGGAACCATCAACAGGGCCAGAGCACTACCCGCTACGGACAGTGCCAGCACGCTGCCTACAACACTGCGGTACAAGTATGAAGGTGTGGCTCCCAAGGCACCGCGCAGGGCGGTCAGCCGTCGTTGTCGGGCCAAAACCATCCGCAGCAAAGCCCAGACTCCAGACAGCGCAATGGCCCAGGCAAATAGCGCAATAACCACGAACACCCGGGCCTGGCGGATCTGCGCCGCCGCCAGCCAGTCACGCAATTCGCCAACGCTACGGACTTGCGTCACCGTACCTGTATTCCCCGGTTTCAACACAGTATTCAGACGCGCGCGCAAGGCGGCCTGCATGGTGGTATCCATATCCCGGCCAACGGCTACAGTTATGCCATTGAGTATCGCAAACGAGTTATTGCGTATGTCCTGCACCAGCACCGGACAGGCCTTGCGGGTCGTGCCATGCAGATCCAGCGGCGCAATCACCCCCACCACCCTCTCCGGCTTGGTAGCCGAGCCGGATATGAACTTGCCCAGCGCCGCTGGCAGGCTGCCGAACAGAGTTCGTGCCAGCCTGGCATCCAGCAATACAGTATCCGCGGTAGCATGAGCTACATTGAAATTATGGCCAGCCAGCACCCGTACCCCGGTGGCCTCAAGCCAGCTGGGTGAAGCCGACACGACACAGGCGCTGGTCACCGCCTTGCCAGTATGGATGGTTTTGGGAAAATCAAAGCCGGATTCTCGGCGGATCGCGGGGCCCAGGCCCACGGCCCGGCCTGGGAACATCCTTTGAGTTGTCTTCTCTAGGCGATTTTGCAGCAACTGAAAACGGGTCTTCACCGCCTTTATGTCGGCAAGGTTGCCGACAACCATCTGCATATTGCGCGCCTGGATTCTGGCTAAGGTCGCCGGTCGGTTGAGATAACCGATATCGGTATGGGTGGAGTGCCAGGCATGCTGCAGTGACCAAGCGGCGATGATGCTCATCATCACCCCCAAGGTGATTTCGGCCACCAGCAGCATCGCACCGGCACGCTGATCGGCACGGCTCAGTGTGGTTGCGCGGACCCCATCCAGCCGTCCGCGCATCAGTAACACCACCAAGGGCAAGGCCTGGGCCAGGATCACCAAGCCAACAATCAAGGGCAGCAACCACTGCAGGGGAGCCAGCAAGGCAGATGCGGTGAGCACGGACGACAACTCACCAACCCAGTGCCGCAATAGCGCCGCCATACCGAAAACCAATAGGCCACTCGCGATCAACATCAGCAGCAGCGAAATGAGCGCGTGCCCAACAAAACGTCGCAATAAGAACGTACGCTGCGCTCCCAGCACCCGCTCCAACTGCAAAGTGGCCCGGTGACGCAGATATTCCAGCCAGCGCAGCACCAGTACATTAAGTGCCGCCAGCAATACGGCAGCAATCGCCATGCCCAGGAACAGGAGAATACGGCGGGACAGGGCTTTATGGTTAAAGGGAGAAACCGAATACGGTTGCATGGTCACCAGTCCCCGCACGTCACTAGGTATGCTCCCTTTTGCAGCGTGATACAGACGGGTAAGCTGTGTCTGCAACTGTGCGGGCGACACGGTAGCGGGCACACTCAGCAACACTGAAGGCCCTTTGAACACCATCGTCTTGATCATATTGTTACTGTGGAAACCTTTGGGCCATGCGCCTCGTAACATCGGCATCATCAGGGTGTACGGCAACCAGATGGCGGCTGAATTGCCGCCGAATCCCGCCCAGAGTCCGTGGAACCGATTCGGCAAAACACCGACCACGGTCAATTCGAAACCTTTTGCGGTATACAGATGTTTCTGCAGGGCGGCCCGGGTATTGCCGAACAGGTGCCGAGCCTCTGCCTGAGAGAGCACGGCAACGGCGGCACCCCGGCGCTGGTCAGCAAGCGTCAGCAGGCGTCAGCAGGCGTCAGCAGGCGCCCGGCTATGGGCCGCAAATGCAGGGCCTGCGCATAGTCAGCCATGACCAGCTCAATCCTGGTGACTTGCGGATGCGTCCCGGGCCGGGTGGTAATACCGATCTGCTGCTGCATCGAGCTGGCGATCCCGTATCCCACCGGCAACAACAACTGCATCTGTGCCATGGAGACGGTGCTGATACTAGAAAAATCCGGTCCGGTAGGTCGTTGGTAACCTAGCGCCAAGTACTGATAACCCGGCGCGGCACCAGAAATCACGGGTGAGTCCCATGCCCGCAATATGGCGAAGGCCAGCGCTGTGGTCGCCACTGCCAGGGCCAGTAATGCATAAGCCCAGCTCAGCACCCAAGATGACTTGCGCATCGTATTGCCTCCCTGGCTCCATTGCAGCCAGTCTCACCGTTGCACCCGCCGGGGGTCAAGCCAGTACGCCTTACAATTTTGTTAACTTCGGGATGTGCCCATGCGGTTCGTACCTCACCACATCCTACCGCCTGCGCGGGAATGACCAATGGGTGCGGCATACGGGTCCTGGGTCATGGACGCAGAGTGAAGTCACCAGGAATCAATGCGCGGCGAAGAAATGGCCTTGATTGATGCGGTTCGTACCTCACCACATCCTACCGCCTGCGCGGGAATGACCAATGGGTG
>CAYOLM010000213.1:0-356 GCA_964404785.1 uncultured Mizugakiibacter sp. | reverse complement strand
CGGGCATCATGAAAAGTCTTGTCATCCCGGGCGCAGACCCGGGATCCACGATCTGCGGTAGCGCCCGAGTAAGTGTTCCGGGCCGAGTAGATTTCCGCCTGCGCGGCCTGAGCACACACTGTGCCACTGGGGTGAGGCAAACCGGCCGGCTTATCCTGGTTACCCCCTGCCCCAGCGAGCGCCACGCCGTTACACTTTAGGCATGGCCCAATCCAATATTCCCCACCAGCGACCCAGTCGCAGCCATGCCTCAGCACGTGTTCGGCAACCAGCTATCCCGCCCCGACCAGCCGATGCCTCGCGGCGTTCAGTGCGGGTGATCGAATGGCTGACCTCTCACCTGCCGCCACATCTGC
>CAYOLM010000212.1:0-3204 GCA_964404785.1 uncultured Mizugakiibacter sp. | reverse complement strand
GTGCAGGTAAGCTGCGCAGCCAAGTATGAGCAAGTCATGCTTATCAAGGTCGATCGCCCTGCCCAGTTGTAGGCCCCGCTCGGCCACGCGGGCACAGTGCCTGGCTGTTTCAGCATCGTGAACACGCAAAGTGCGGTTTAGAAACGGCTCAAGCGCAGGCATCAAGACATGCATCTTCAGGGTTTTCCAGGAAAGTATCGATATTGCCTGACTGAGACAGCAATAGTTGTGCCAGAACCCGGCCAGTTGGGCCAGGCGGGTCAGGCGGTGTCATGCTGATACTGAGTGGGTACACGGTAGGCCCCCATAAGCTTGCATTCGTCGATACCCGGATATCTGCAAGCGTGTTCTTCGATACCCGGTTTACACCGTGTGTAGGGTAGAGCTCAAATCAATACGAGTACGGCACATAGTGACGAGATGGGTCAGCAGCCGTTGTGGATGGAACGGGTAGTGCTAGGTCCGAATCGATGATCTGGGGGCTTCAGCTTGGTTGCTGGTGGAGGTTTGGACGGGGGACAAAAGCCAACACCAGTGCCCCGGACACCAGCAGCACCATCAGGCTCAGGATGCCCAGCCGTTCGCTGTGTAGTGCCACGGCCACGGCCCCCATCAGCAGAGGGCCAATGATTGCGGCAAATTTGCCGAACATGTTATATAAGCCGAAGAAAACACCGCTCTCCGCCGCGGGAATTAGCCGGGCATACCAGGCACGGCTGAGACCCTGCACCCCACCCTGAAACAAACCCACCAGTACCGAGACCACCCAGAACTCCCAGGCTGCGGACATCCCCGCCGCGCCCAGGGTAGCGACAGCGTAGCCTGCCAGTCCGAAGAACAGCAGGCGATGGATGGGTAGCCGGTTGCTTAACCAGGAAAACGCCAGGGTTGCCGGAAAGCTGACAAACTGTACCAATAACAATGCAGCCAGGAGTTGCCGGGCCTGGAAGCCGATCGACAATGCGTAGTTGACCGCCATCACCGTCATGGTGTTGAGTCCGTCGATGTACAGCCAATAGGCAATTAGAAATAGCCAGGCAGAACGATGTTGACGGACCCGGCGTACAGTAGTTACAAGTTGCCGAAATCCAGAAATCATGGGTGAACCTGCCGGATGTCCGACGGGTTCGCGTACCCAGCGCAGCAACGGCAAGGTAAACAACAGCCACCAGATTCCGGCAATGACGAAACTGGCCTGCAGTGCCTGAGCGGATGAACTCAGTCCAAAGGCCTTGTAGCGGTATGTGAGGATCACACAAAATGCCATCAGACCGCCGCCACCGAGGTAACCCAGCGCATAGGCCAGAGAGGAAACCTGGGCCAGACGTGCGGTGGCCGCGACCGTGAGCAGCAATCCGTCGTAAAGCACGTTGGCACCCAAATAGCCAAGCAGGCCGATCCCGTAGACTAGCGCCGCCACCTGCCAGCCCCCATTGGGAATGAATACTAAAGACACGGTGGCCATTGCCCCGGCCACTGTGAAGGCCACCAGCAAACCCTTGAAACGTCGGGTTTGGTCGGCAAGCACCCCGAGCAGCGGAGCTACGACAAGGATAATGAGACTGGCCGAGGAGTTGATCAGACCAAGGTGGAAGGTTGCAGTGGTCCTGGATAAACCGACGCTCCAGTACTGGGTGTAATACACCGGGAAAAAGCCCGACATCACCACCACCGCGAAGCCCATGTGCGCCCAGTCATACAGCGCCCATGACCAGACCGCTCGCGGACCCTGGCCTGATTCGGCAGTCAATGCTGGTCCCACTCGGAACGAACGACATCTGCTGCGATCACATGCCTGCCTGTACTACGAAGGATTCAAGGAAGTGTTCTGATGGTGCATGAAGCACAACATCATTATGCCAGTTGGTCGGGTGCCCGGAGCACGCAGAGCGTAGCATAGGCGCTAGCCGGCTTTGGCATTCACAGACACTGCATAGACTTGCATAGTAATGCTATGGGGCAACAGGGCAGTGTGTCGACAAGGCGGCTCGAATCGATATGGCTAATTCTGCGGTAACCCGGCAGTGAGTGATTCTTCCTGGGGCCTCATGGGGTGCTGCGGTGGGGTTTTTCCTGCCGCATTGTAGATTGCGGTCAGCACGATGGCGACTGCGGTATACAGTTGCGGTGGAATCTCGGCATCAAGCTGCACCTGGGATAGTAATGCTGCCAGGGTGGGATCACGATGCAGCGGTATGCCATGGCGTTCGGCCAGTCCCCGCATGGCTTCGACCAGGGCGCCATCGGCCTTGGCGGTAACGCGTGGAGCACCTTGTCCTGTATAGCGCAAGGCGACGGCGCGTGGCTGATTGGCTTTTGTCTCATTCATGCGGTGGTATCCAGCAGGCCACTACTACCGATGCGGGCCCGCTTTTGTAGCCCTATATGACAGCTCAGACGGTGTGGTTTCAGGCCTACTTCACGCAGGTTCGTGGCGAGGCTGTCCAACATGCCCTGCAGCTGCTGCTGGGTAGTATTGCGCTCCGCCCACAGGTTTACGTCAACATTGTCGCCGACCAGGCTCACGTCCCCCTCAATGGGGCCCAGCTTGGGTAAATCCATGGCAAATGCCAGACGCCAGACATGGGCGTTGGGCTGGAAAGTCACGTTGGTGGATGGTTCGCGGTGGATACGCAGGGCCAACAGATCGTAGCCACCTTGAGTCTGCAGCGGTAGTTCGATCATCCATGCCATAGCCGTTGGGGTTTGGGTTAGTGCTAGGGGATGGGACTCAAGCACGGCGATATTGATCCGCGCCAGCGCCCCATGAACATGCTGGCGCAGGGTGCCGATAAAAGCCTGAAGATCAGCGTCAGTCTGGCTCAGGGGTAGCTTGGGTAATCGCGGTTGTGGGGTGAGCGCTTGCCGAGCCAGGGGTGGGGGGGTCGGAGCCGCTTCGGGTAGGTGTCCCGAGGGGCTGGCAGGCAGACTCTCGAGTAGCTTGAGCAGGTTGGCTTTCCAATCGGTATGCAGCCACTCGGAGAGTCTGTCCGATGGTTGCTGGACATTGACACGTAGCCGATATTCGAGCTGATTGCCGGCCTGTTCAATTGCCCGGCGGAGTCCTTCGCCGGTGCTCAGAGCCCGGGTTGTCGGGATCGAAGCCAGCAGCTCCAACAAAGCACTGCGTGCAGTGCTTGGCAGGGTATTCCATAGCACGGATGCATCGGCTGAAGTCAGCACAGCGAGATCGGCGAGCAGGGC
>CAYOLM010000211.1:0-3206 GCA_964404785.1 uncultured Mizugakiibacter sp. | reverse complement strand
ATTTTGCCGTTTTCAGCCCGGCTGGCCGGATGCGAGGATTATGGCTGGTTAATGCTTTTCCGCAGATTACCCTGGGACGTCGCCTGCGGGCGAGTGTGCTCCAGCTCCGGGCATCCGGAGGCCAGCCCGCAGCCGATGGCGATCGCTACGCACTGGTACCCATCGTATTCGATGATGGCCGTTATTCAGTGGCACATACCCAATAAGCGTCAGAACCCTACCGTCGAGGGTTTCTCAGAACCCGCTCCTGAGATGGAGCGAGGGTAGAGCACCTCAAAATTTCTTCAGGTGGTGCTATGAGTGAACCGGTACTCCAGATCAAGCAACCAACGTTTGATATCCAGGCCGCCGGCATAGCCCGTTAATGAACCATCGCGACCGATAACGCGGTGGCAAGGCACCACAATAGGGATGGGGTTGGCACCGTTGGCGGTACCGACGGCACGGGTAGCATGCGGCCGACCAATGCGGGCAGCCAGTTCGGTATAGCAGATGGTCTGGGCGTAGGGGATTTCGCCCAATGCCTGCCAGACGGCGCGTTGAAACGGGGTGCCGAGCATATTCATGGGTAGCGTGAATTGGCGCAAGCGGCCCACGAAGTAGGCTTGCAACTGTTCACGGTAAGGCTGCAGACAGCGGGCATCGTGTCGCGCACCCGCTGGGACGGGTGCTGCCTGACCCTGCTTTGGCAAGGCCAGCCGTGACAGGCCGTTGCTGTTTGCCTGCAATAGCAACGGGCCGATGGGTGAGTCGAGATAGTCGTAGCAAGGGTTCATGTTATCCACTCCAGCTACGCCACAAGAGAAAAGTTGCGTAAGCACGCCATGGTCGCCAGTCCTGGCTGAGCGTTTCGAGCGCGCGGCTGCTGGGGACATTGCCCGCATTGCCAACCGTTTTACGCAGCACTAAATCGGCAGCCGGAAATGCATCGGGCTGACCGAGAGTGCGCATGGCGATGTAATGCGCAGTCCAGGCACCGATACCCGGTAGCTCCATCCACTGTGTCACAAAATCATGCAGTGTCTGCTCGGGGTGAAAATTCAGTTGACCGCTGGCGATGGCTGCAGCCAGCGTACGGATCGTTGCCGCCCGCTTGCGGGTGATGCCTAGGCGGGTGAGGTCTGCATCGGCCAAGTTTGCCGGTGTTGGAAATAGAGTATGCAGCCCCGCCGGGATTGCTGGCGACACCTGTAGCGGGGTGCCATAGCGCTCCAGCAGGCGCATGGCCAGCGTACGCGCGGCGACTACGCTCACCTGTTGTCCCAGTACTGCGCGTACGGCAATCTCGAATCCATTCCAGCAACCCGCTACCCGGATACCGGGAAAACGCTGCAGCAGCGGCTGCAACAGGGGGCTCTTGGCTAATCCCGCCTCGATGACCGAGATATCAGCATCCAGGTCGAACATGCGCCGCACCCGGGTGGTGATAGTCAGCAGTGCAGCCGGGCGTGGATGCTGTACCTGTAGTTCCAGGACAGGTCGGTGCGGTAGGGCACGGACTGACAACCAGCCTGGTTGGTGGTCGAACACGAACAAGCGTCGGTAGCTCTGCGCCTCCACGCCTTCAATACCTGGAATGGCGCGGTGGGCAAAGAAGGCCAACAGCCCGGCAAAATCATAAGGTGGGCGATAGGCGAGGTGCAGACAATGCGTGCCGTCGCGGGGCGGAACGGATCGGCTACGCCGTAGCTGGCGTGGGGCCATGCCGTAACGGGTGCGGAATGTAGCATTGAAGCGGCGCACGCTGGCATAGCCTGAAGCCAAGGCAATATCGGTAATCGGCAGGGTGGTCTCGTCCAGCAACTTTTTGGCGAAGAGTAGACGGCGGGTAGCCGCCACTTCAGCAGGTGTTGTACCCAAGCGCTCGGAGAACAGGCGACGCAGCTGGCGCTCGCCGATACCGATACGCCGAGCCAGTGCCAAGACGGAAGCGGTATCGAGAAAACCTGCATCGATGAGGCGCAAGGCTTGTTCCACCCGGGACCCCGTACCGCGCCAAGCCGGGGCGCCAGGAGCTTGTTCCGGGCGGCAGCGCAGACAGGGACGAAATCCGGCCGTAGCGGCGGCTGCCGCAGTAGAAAAATAAATCACATGAGTAGGCTTGGGTACGGGTGCCGGACACAGTGGGCGGCAGTAGATGCCGGTCGAGGTGACTGCGGTGAAGAACAGGCCATCGAAGCGTGCGTCGCGACTCAGGCGGGCTTGTTCGCAGATGCTAGAGGTGAGACCGTCAGGAAGGGCTGGTTGAACTTGCATGGTGCGCAGACTAGCAGTTCGACAGGGCCAGAACTGGCCGTTTTCGGCGGGTAATGTCGATCCGGAGCGCTGGGTTTGTCGCCGGCATCGGACGGCGATCGCGGTAAAACGGGAGGTTCATTTTTACCACTCCCGAACCGCATCATCTCTTTCGCACAAGGCCACCACTCATGCGTGTTAAGACAAGAGATTCGTTATGAATGAAGCCCGGATCATACCTACCCATTCCGATCCGGCCATGATCCTGCAGATGGCAATGGCCTTCTGGCCTTTTAAGGTCTTATCGACCACTGAGGAACCGGCTCTGTCCTCCGTCTCCGGCAAGCGAGGTATGACCGTGGTTCAGCTCGGTGAGCAACTAGGCTGGCCCTCACGGGGAATCTAGGTTTTTTCAAGGCGCGGCAGGTGTCCTGATTGTAATCGAGAAGCTGAGCGACGCTGTGCGCCACTGTGCGCCGCAAGAATGCCCTTGGCCGGGTCCACCAGTGCGGCGGTGGCGTACAAGTCAACGCAATGACCGACTGGTTCACCGTCTGCAGAGAGATCACGCCGTTTGCGGGGGACGGTCGCAGCCTGATGACCGGCCCGCAGCGGTTAAAAAATGCGTATTCACCCGCACTTGCTGTAACCGCAGCTCAGGCAAGTCTGGCAGCCATCCATCAGTACCAGGGCTTGGGTGTTGCATTTGCCGCACAAGGTGGCACCTTGCGGAAAGTCTTCAGCCTCGTCTTTGGCCTTGCTGTCGGCAGTGGTTTGGCGGGCCTGGTAACGGTTTTCGTAGGCGGCCCGTTTTTCAGCCAGCAGTTCGCGTTGGGCATCGCTGATTTCGGGATCCTGAATCAGGCCGATACTTTTCATGTGTTGTTCGAGTACGGTACCGATTTCCGCGACGATTGATGACATATACACCCCGCCCGGCTTGAAATAGCCGCCGCGCGGATCGAACACGG
>CAYOLM010000210.1:0-3219 GCA_964404785.1 uncultured Mizugakiibacter sp. | reverse complement strand
ATGATCAGAAACTCTTCACCACCCCAGCGCAGGACCAGATCCTTCGGCTGTTTGAGCTCGATCATCAGATCGGCGACTTCACGTAATACCACATCACCTACGTTATGGCCGTAGCGATCATTGATGCGTTTGAAGTGGTCCAGATCGACCAGGAGTAAGCATAGAGACCGGTTCTGGAGCAGGTCCGGCATGCCTGTCGAAAGCAGACGACGGTTGCCGAGACCGGTCAACTCGTCGCTCAGGCTTTCCTCGGTCAATGCCAGATTAGCTTGGTGCAGGCGATCATTGGCTCGGCTGAGCTCGGCCGTACGGGTGTCGACCAACTTTTGCAAACGGCGCTGCAGGCGCTGTTGGTGGCGGGAGCGTAGATACAGCAAACCCCATGCGGCCAATAGCAAAAGCAGTATGGCCAGTAGCCGTACGCTGGCCAGTTCGTACCAGTATGGCCGGATCCAAAATTCGAGTTTGGTCGGTACACTCCAGGGGCCGCTTGCGGAACGGGCTTTGACTTCAAAGGTGTAGTGGCCAGGAGGAAGCTTGGTGTACCAAACTTGGCGTCGGTTTCCGTTTAGCTTCCAGGCGGATTCGTAGTTGTCCAGTTTGCTACGGAAATCGACAGCCTGTTTGGGACTCAGAATAGGTACCGTGTAGTGGATGTTGATATCGCGATAGCCGAGGGGCAGCTGCAATTTTTGGCTCTGGCCATACCATTGCTGGTGGTGCTGCAATCCCTGAATGATAGGTGCTTTGGGATTCTTAGGGATGGGTATAGCTTGGGTGTCGAGGGCGACCAGGCCGGCAACACTTGGGTACCAGATGATCTTGCCGTCGATGAGACTACGGCTGCCACTATCGCCATTGCAGCAGCGACCACGAAAAATACCTTCAACAACGTCCTGGGCATTGATCAGCATTTCCGAACGGAGTCGTAGGTTCGGGTGCGAGAGGGTGCCAAGTAAGTTTGTGAGGGGAATCCTCCATACCCCGGCAATACTCGAGAAGTAGACATTTTTACCCAGAGTATCGAATGTCCAGACATTGTTGTTGGGTAGCCCCTGGGTGGTGCCTAGCCTATGCAGGCGGTTATTGCGGACCAAGCCTATGCCTGATGCCATGGTGGCAACTATGATGGTGCCGGGTTGCAGCATCCCGATGTCGGTGACTGATCGCCCCTGTAGCGAGGTGGCCCATGGGGGTGTTGTCATGCTGCCGTGAGTAAACAGGCGTACGCCATCTTCGGTACCGAGCAGCAGTTTGTCAGGGCCCAAAGGGTAGATCGAACGGATGCGGGCAGCATGGTTTCCGGCACGGGCACCATAGCGGGTGAGGGTATTATCACGGAAGCGAAATAGCCCTCCCTGGGTTCCGAACCAGATCGTACCGCGGGGCCATTCGATAATCTGATTGATCTGCCAATTTGACAATGGTTTGAATAGGGCCGGAGTAGAGACCTTGCCATGCGCGTACAGCGCAACCCCGTAGTGGGTACCGATCCACAGCCGCCCACTACTGTCCAGGTACAGGGTGTAGGCACTGGCATTGGGTAGCTTCTGCCCGGGAATCAATACCTTGAAATGACCGTCTTGCATCGTGCTCACATTGGAGTTGGTACCGATCAGAAGACTTTTATTCGGCCCCTTGATGATGTTCCAGGTGAAAGGGTTAACCATACCCTGTCGCCGCCCATAACGACGTGTCCAGCCGTTGCTGGCACGAAACAATCCTTGGGTATGGCCACCCAGCCACAGGTTGCCGTGGCGATCTTCAAACAGGCTGTTGATCCAGGCAAGGTTGGGCTGGCTGTTATCCGTCACATGTTTGAATTGGCCATCCGGAAAAATGCGATACATTGCATTCAAGGTACCAATCCACAGGTTGCCGTCACGATCTTGCAGAAGACTACTTATTTCCGTGTGTAACAGGGTTTTTGGAATGCCTGCCTGAGTGATGGTATTGTCCCGCACAAGCATCAATCCCGATGAGGTGCCCAGCCAGAGGCGCCCATTTCGCCGTACCAATGAGGTGATGCGGCGTGGCCTGATGTTGGCCGGTACTTGTAGGCAACGGGTCGATCCATTCAGTTGGCGGCAAACCTTCTCCAAGCCACCGGCCCATAGTCCTGATGGCTCGGATAGCAGGCTGTAGAAGGCCCCTTTGAATCCCCTTATGGGTACCTCTTTACCATCTTTCCAGAGCCAAACGCCCGTTGCTGTGGCCAGCACAGGCTGTCCTTTGGCGTTGCCCGTGATGGCGTATACCGGTGGGCCCCCAAGGTGTTTGAATTGTCCTCGCTGCTCACGGAACAAGCCATATGCCGAGCCGAACCAGACGTGCCCGGTCTGATCGGCCCAAGCTGCCCGGATCAGGGTGAGCTTGGTGCCGTCGGGGGTGCTTGCATAGTTGACGAAGTGATTGCCGTCAAAACGGGCGATGCCGTTCTGGGTGCCGGTCCAAAGAAATCCATCGCGGTCTTGGGTAATGCTGAGTATGGAGATTTGCGGCAGTCCCTGCTCGGTGCTCCAGTTACCCAGCACATAGTCGTTGAAAGTCAATTTTGGGTTGAGTGCCAGGGCCGGACGAATCCATAGCAAACCGAGCAAGATGAGTACTATCCATCCTGGGCCGGGGGCGAATACTAGAAAAGAGGCGTGGTTTTTACTCATTCCGTACTTTTATCGACCACAAATGCAGGTTCTGGAGGCATAATACTGAAATTGTAAATAATAATCGGTATCTCATGAGTGGTTTCAGTCCAAGTAGCGAAGCTTTTACTTTGGCCCGCGATTGTCTGGCAGTATTGGTTCCTCAAGGGGAGCAGGTAAGTTTGCCGGCTGGGCAAATCGGTTACATCACCCAGTCTCTGGGGGGCAGCTTCACAGTGTTTGTAGAGGGTAACCTGTTTCGGATTGCCGGGGAGGATGCCGATGCGCTCGGCAAAACCCCGCCGTTATCTATCGAATTGCCTGAAGATGCCTCGGATGAAGATGCTGAACATATCGTCTGGCAGCAATTACGAACCTGCTTTGATCCAGAGATTCCGATCAATGTGGTCGATCTTGGCCTAGTCTATGACGTTAGCGTTGAGCAAACAGCGGAGGGGCGCAAAGTGTATGTGAAGATGACCTTGACCGCTCCAGGTTGTGGTATGGGCGATATCCTGGTGGATGATGTACGCGACAAGCTGGAACGGATACCCACTGTGCATGAGGCCGATGTGGA
>CAYOLM010000209.1:0-3221 GCA_964404785.1 uncultured Mizugakiibacter sp. | reverse complement strand
TCCGTGGCCTGCTGCCGGGCCTGGTGTATTTCCACCTCCACCCTGGCATCCGCTTCCTTGAGTTCGAGCCGGGCTTGCTCAGCCGCAGCCAGGCCCTCAGCAATTTTTTTCTGGCGCTCCTCAATGGCCGCCATCATCGGAGGCCATCCATACTTCATCACCAGCCACGCCGTGGCGAAAAACGCCAAGCCCTCGATGATCAAGGTCAGGTTGATGTCCATCATTCGATCCTTACTGCTTCATGACTGCGGCTTAAGCCGCGGTACCGGTTACTTGAGACCCAACTGCGACAAGAAGGGGTTAGCGAAGATCAGCAACAGACCAATGGCCACACCAATCATCGGAATCGCATCGAGTAGTCCGGCGACAATAAACATTTTAATCTGTAACATCGGCGTCAACTCAGGCTGGCGCGATGCACCTTCCAGAAACTTGCCGCCAAGAATGCCGAAGCCAATAGCGGCCCCTAGCGCTCCAAGGCCGATCAACAGGCTGGCGGCAATCATGGTCATACTCATGACATTGGCGATCGCAGTGACGTGTTCCATGGTGCTCTCCGTAGTGAGAATTTGAATAGGTTAGGTGAAGATCAGTGGTGTTCCGCCGCCATGCTCAGATAGACAATGGTCAGCATCATGAAAATAAAAGCCTGCAGGGTAATGATCAAAAGATGGAAAAGCGTCCATACGAAGTCTGCAATGAACTGCGCAGGCCCCATGATGTAGGTCATCCCGTGGGACAAACCCATACCCAGGGTCAGCACTGCAATCAGGATGTAGATTAGCTCTCCGGCATACATGTTACCGAACAGTCGCAGGCTCAGAGAGATCGGTCGTACTGTTTCCTCGATCACCCGCAACAGCAGGTTGGGCAAGGCCAGCAGAACCTTGAGTACGGGCTGCTCGGTTTGAAAGGGTACTGTAAACATTTCTTTGAAAAACAGACCCAAGCTTTTATGGCGCAAACCGAAATATTGAACCAGCAGGAATACCCCCAGGGACATACCGAGGGTGGTATTCAGGTCTGCGGTGGGGACGACCCGCAAATGGTGCACCCCAAGGCTCGCCGCTGTGGAAGGCAGAAAGTCTACGGGGATGATATCCATGAAGTTCATCAGGAATGTCAGTACAAAAATGGTCAGCGACAATGGGCCGATGAACTTGCTGGAGCCATGAAAAGTTTCGCGAACCAGATCATCGACGAACATTAGAATCGTTTCGACCAATGCCTGGAATTTTCCTGGAACGCCCGAGGTTGCTCGCCGTGCTACCGGCAGAAAAACGGCCAGAAACACGCCCATCAGTACCAGTGTGACGATGACGGTATCGATGTTAATGGTCCAGAAAGCACCCGACCCAACCTTCCATTGCAAATGATGCAAATGATGGTTGATGTACTCGGTCATGCTTTCCTGTGGGGCAATATCTGCCATCGTTTCACCTGACTACGACGAGAGCGATCCAGAACACAATTTGCGCGAGCACCATGCCCGCAATGATCGGCCCGAAGGCCAGCTTCCACACGGTGAGAGCAAGAACCAGTAATGCCACCACCAATAAAATTTTAACAATCTCTGCAGCGTACAAAGCCCGCAAAGCCTGGCGAGGCGGAACCGGGCGCGCACCCAATAAGCGCACCGCGAACAAAGCATTGCCCAAAGCAATACTCATTCCACCTAAACCGGCCGCAAGTGCCGCTTGCCCCCCTTGTACAATCCAATACACGGTAGCCAGACCTAAGCTGGCCAAGCACTGCAAGCCAACGGTTGTTGATACCACGGTCCAGCCGTACGCGATGGAATTCCGCATTGGGCTGTCCCGTAATGATCCTGGCCACAGCAATTCGCCAACTTGGCGCCGAGTTTTCAAAGTGTATCAGTCACGCGCCGCCCACAGCAAGCATTCCAAGGACGTGTTTCAGCCCCTTGTGCCTACCTTTACACAAAGAAAACGGGCCGGCATTGCCGGCCCGTGGAAGACGCGTTTCCCAAAGGGAGGGGGATCAGGAAGCGCGCCAACACTACTTGAATCAAGCCTTGGCAGTGGTCTTCTTGGGGGCTGCTGAGGACGCCGAAAATCCATTACCGGCAGCTGCGACAATATGCCCCGTCTGCTCCTGAAAATAGTCTTGGGCGATCCCCGCATGCTTAGTAACGCTCGCTAGCACATTTCGACCCAGATCAAGCGCTGACTCAAGGTGCTCACTGGCAACCTCCGGAGCCTTGGCGATCACCCCGAGAAAGGCCTCGGGATCACGCACGGCCTGAACTTTGCGGCCCAGGGCGAGCATCGTTTCAGCTTGGCGGCTAACAGCCTGAACCTGCAAGTTCATCAGCTCGCTCGCCGCATCAAAGCCCAAACCCTGAATCTTCTGTGCCGCCGCCTGCCAAGTACGGCCCGCCTGCACTACATGGTCAAATCCGATGGTGTTGTTCATTTCAATATCTCCTGTGGAGTTCGTCCACGGAAGACATCCTAACAGGCTGTTTTGTGCGATGCAACATTTAATTTTGTATTCTGTTTATTTTTATAGCCCATCGTTATAACCTGTTCATGAAAGGCTCTTAACAGAAATTGCTATCTACATATGGCTGCATGCCTAGTATACATATGCTGCATCGCACGAACACCGTACACAGGTTCACCGAGGTCCAAAACGAAAACGCTTACAGCAACAGCACCCTGGGCCATGCCAGGATGGCGTGTTCAAAACCCCACCGCAAGATAGCCGTAATCTCACCGACCGTCGTAACGGGCTCCCGCCGTGCAGGTTTCCTGTACAACAATGTGATCAAGGCCCGGCAAAGTAGGCTGCAGGCGGTTCCAGACCCACTTCGCCAATAACTCACTGGTAGGATTCTCCAAGCCTGGAATATCGTTGAGGTAGTTATGGTCAAGCTGTTCATATAGGGGCTGAAAGGCGCGTTTGACCTCGGCGAAGTCGCATACCCAGCCCTGTGCGGGATCAGGCTCACCGCGCACATGCACCTCAATCTGCATCGAATGGCCATGTAGGCGGGCACACTTGTGGTCAGCTCCTGCGTTGGGCAGGCGGTGTGCACATTCAATTGTGAATATTTTGAATATTTCCATAACCAGCAGTGTAACGGCAGCCACTCCCACAGATGCGCGGTCGGCCGCAGTGTGGGACAATCGACCGCTTCCATTCACCTGATTGTGGAGTTTCACCATGGCAGAAGTGACCCCCGCCAACGGCCAGGA
>CAYOLM010000208.1:0-3225 GCA_964404785.1 uncultured Mizugakiibacter sp. | reverse complement strand
CGTCGACGCCTTCAGACTGGCGCTCGGCGACCCAGGCATAGCCATGTTCTTCCAGTTTGTAGGCCAGTTCTTTGCCACCGCTCTCAACGATGCGGCCAGCGGCGAGGACATGGACAAAATCGGGGACGATGTGGTCCAGAAGCCGCTGATAATGCGTGACCACAATGAATGCCCGATCCGCTGAACGTTGCCGATTGACTCCTTCAGCAACCTGTTTGAGCGCATCTATATCCAGACCTGAGTCGGTCTCGTCGAGAATCGCCAGTCGTGGTTCAAGTAAAGCCATCTGGAAGATTTCATTACGCTTTTTCTCGCCTCCCGAGAAGCCGGCATTAACGGAGCGATTCATCAGCTCCGGGGCCAAGTCCAGTATTGCCAGCTTCTCACGAACGAGTTTTAGAAACTGTACCGAATCCAGTTCCTGCTCGCCACGATGCTTGCGTTGCGCATTTAAAGCGGCCCGCAGGAAATAGGTATTGTTCACACCCGGTATTTCCACCGGATACTGGAAAGCCAGAAACACCCCGGCCGCGGCACGTTCCTCAGGCTGCAGATCCAGAAGGTTTCTGCCGAGAAAACGTACCGAACCGGCCGTCACCTCATAGCCCTCGTGTCCGGCCAGCAGGTTCGCCAACGTTGACTTGCCCGCTCCATTGGGCCCCATAACGGCATGCACTTCGCCTGGCCGCACCCTAAGGGAAAGTCCTTTGAGGATGTCCTTGCCCGCCACCCGGACATGAAGATTTTCTATCTGCAGCATGATTACCTACTCTTAGAGTCCTGGCACCTACGTAGCACCACGTAAGTGAAAGGTTGTTGATGTCCGGAAGGGGTTTGATGCAAGTCTCGACAATGGGTGACCATTTCGAAGCTTGGCGTAAACTCAGCGGCTAGCGCGGTGGCGTCGTAACGGCGTACGGGTAAACCGCTACACCGCTCGGGGCCGTCGCTGGCAAAGGTGGCGATAATAAGATAGCCACCAGGCCGCACCGCGTGTGCTGCAGCCGTAAGGTAACGTGCCCGATCACCCGTCTCAGTCAGAAAATGGAAAACGGCCCGATCATGCCAGAGCTCATAGCGAGCCTCGGGCCAGCCAATCTCGTTAACGTCACCCTCGATCCAGGTTCCAGCATCTGCCTTCACTCCGAGCCTCCGCCGAATATCGGACAGGGCCTTCGCTGAGAGATCCAGGACCACCACATCGTGATAGCCTCGAGCCAGAAGATCATCTACCAAGGTGCTGCGCCCACCGCCTACATCCACAACCGGTAGATTTTTATCCAATTCCAAGTCGTCGATGCAACACAATGACTGATCGAGATGAGGCCGATACCAACTGGTCTGGACCTCATTCTTCTCTTCATAGAGCGACTGCCAATGGAGTCTGCGGGCAGGATTCATCCAACCGCCCCTTCAAGCGAAACTTCCAGCAATTTTTTCGCCTCCACTGCAAACTCCATGGGTAGCTCACGAAATACCTGGCGACAAAAGCCATCCACGATCAACGAAACGGCATCCTCCTCACCGATACCCCGTGAGCGGCAATAGAACATCTGCTCATCAGAGATCTTCGAGGTTGTGGCCTCGTGCTCGATAGTGGCTGTGGGATTTTTGACTTCGATGTACGGGAAGGTATGTGCGCCACACTGTTTGCCGATCAGTAGACTGTCGCACTGGGTATGATTGCGGGCACCCTGAGCACCTTTTTCGACCTTGACCAGGCCCCGGTAACTGTTGGAACTATGCCCTGCCGAGATGCCCTTCGAGACGATCTTCGACTTGGTATGGTGGCCAATATGGATCATCTTGGTACCGGTGTCGGCCTGTTGCCAATGATGGGTCAGTGCCACCGAGTAAAACTCTCCAATGGAGCGGTTGCCACGCAATATACAACTGGGATACTTCCAGGTGATTGCCGAGCCTGTCTCGACCTGGGTCCAGGTAAGCTTGCTGTCGTCGCCACGGCAGTCACCCCGCTTGGTGACAAAATTATAGATACCACCACGGCCTTCCTCATCGCCCGGATACCAATTTTGAACTGTGGAATACTTGATCGTGGCACGTTCCATAATCACCAGTTCAACCACCGCCGCATGCAGCTGATTTTCGTCCCGCATCGGTGCCGTGCAACCTTCGAGATACGACACATATGCCCCTTCTTCGGCGATGATCATGGTGCGCTCGAACTGACCTGTGTGCCCTGCGTTGATACGGAAATAGGTGCTCAACTCCATTGGGCAGCGCACCCCCTTAGGAATAAACACGAAACTCCCATCGGAAAATACCGCCGAATTCAGTGCGGCAAAATAATTGTCGCCGACAGGAACCACCGTACCCAGATATTTCCGTACCAGCTCCGGATGCTCGCGAATCGCCTCACTCATTGAACAAAAGATCACCCCGGCTTCAGCCAACTCCTTGCGAAAAGTTGTCCCCACCGAGACTGAATCGAAGACCGCATCGACAGCCACACCCGCTAAACGTGCCCGTTCATGTAACGGCACCCCCAGTTTGTCATAGGTCTCCAGCAACTTTGGATCGACCTCATCCAAAGACTTAGGTTGCTGTTTTGGTGCTGCGTAATAACTGATGGATTGAAAATCAATAGGTGCCAGAGACAGCTTGGCCCAGTTTGGCATGGGCATCTTCAACCAATGCCGATAGGCCTGTAGTCGCCACTCGGTCATCCATCCTGGCTCCTGTTTACGTGCCGAAATTGCCCGAACGATAGCTTCGCTCAGACCAGGTGGCAGGCTATCGGTTTCGATATCCGTCACAAATCCAGCCGTATAGCGACGATCAATTGCCTCGTTCACAACCCCGGACAGAGCCGGTTTGGTCCGTAGCCTGGTTGCACTTTCGTCACTCATAGTTGGGTACCTTGATAAACCTGCTGTGCGGCCCGGTTGCGGTGTCGCGTGCTCGCCCCACGCCTATCTACCTGATATGTCACGGAGATTCGTTCCGTGGTTGCTTGCACACGAGCCGCTCGTTACGGTGTTTTAGGGTGCTCAGTCGATTGGCCCGCTGTACCGGAAACTCAGGCACAGATTGCGCCAAATCGGCCAGGCTCATTTCACTTAAGGTATCGGTGACCCTCTTGCTGATCAGTCGCCAATTACTGCGCACGCCGCAATGACTGATGTGTACGCAAGCACTTCCGGCAACACAATCGGTCATCCCTAGCGGGCCTTCCATCGCCTCGATAATCATCGCCACACTGAT